>JABRVY010000141.1:0-6420 GCA_039961755.1 Acidobacteriota bacterium
GCCCACACCCCCGTCGCCTCGCCCCCTCGAACCCCCGTTTGAGGTGCCAGGTACAGCCTTTTTGGCGATTCTTCGTGGGGTTCGACGATTGCGGAGTCTGTGTCTGTGACCGTGCCCGTGACCGTGCCCGTGCCCGTGTCCGTGACCGTGTCCGCGGGTCTCCGACCCGCCCGAGGCAGGGGAGCGGGCGAGAGATGGCGACCTTCGCTGCGGGGGTGCGATACCCTTTCGGCATGGAGCTGAGCCATGCCCACGAACCGGCACTCCAGCACGCCCGACCGCAGCCGGTGCTGCTGCGCGATGACCAGACAGTCGCCGCAGCGCTGGAGAAGATCCGCACCCGGGTGCTGCCGGAGCGGGTGGTGTACTTCTACGTGGTGGACGAAAACGAGAGGCTGGTGGGGGTGGTTCCGGTGCGGGCCCTCCTCGGCGCCCCGCTGGAGGCACAGATCGGCGCCCTCATGGCCAGGCCGGTGCTCGCCTTGCCGCATTCGGCCTCGGTGTTGCAGGCGTGTGAGTTCATGGCCACCCACCGGTTGCTGGCGGTGCCGCTGGTGCACGCCGACGGCACCCTGGCCGGGGTGGTGGATATGACGCTGCTCAGCAGCGAACTCAACGACTTCGCCGAGCGACGCAGCATCCAGAACGCCTTCGAGACGCTGGGCCTGCGGCTGGCTCTCCTGCGCGAAGCCCGCGCCGGGAGGCGCTTTCGCCTTCGCTTTCCGTGGCTGCTCGCCACCATCACGGGCGGCACGGTGTGCGCCGTGGTCGCCGGGCTCTTCGAGACCACGCTCGCTGCCAGCTTGGTTCTCGCCTTCTTTCTGACCCTGGTTCTGGGCCTGGCGGAAAGCGTCGGTGTGCAGACGATGACGGTGACGGTTCAGGCCCTGCACACCCAGGCGCCGACTCTGGGGTGGTACGCCCGGGCGCTGCGCCGGGAAGGGGCCACGGCGATGGCTCTGGGTCTGGCCTGCGGCAGTCTGGTGGCGGCCATCGTCTGGACGTGGCGGGGCGCGGAGTTGGAGGCGGCGGTGATTGGCGGCAGTATCGCGGCAACGATTCTCGCGGCCAGCCTGATCGGGCTCAGCGTGCCCAGCGCAATTCACGCCGCGCGACTCGACCCGAAGGTGTCCTCGGGCCCCATCACGCTGGCGCTGACCGACCTGTTCACCATTACCGCCTATTTGGGCCTGGCCACCGTTCTGTTGCGCCCCTAGGTCGCCATCGTCGTCAGCCGCCGGTCATCGAAGGCCAACGACGCCGTGGGTGAGGGTTCCGATCCCGGAGATCTGCACCTCCACCGTGTCGCCGTGGGCCAGGCGGCCCACCCCCGGGGGAGTGCCGGTGGTGATGAGATCGCCGGGGTGGAGGGTCATGATGGAAGAAATGAAGGATATGACCTCGGCCACGGGGAAGATCATGTCAGCGGTGGTGCCGCGCTGGCGTACCTCCCAGTTGACGCGCAACTCCAGCTCCAGCCGCTGGGGGTCGGGGATGTCGGTCTCGAGCCAGGGGCCTACGGGGCAGAAGGTGTCGTACCCCTTGGCGCGGGCGTACACCTTTTCGCGGCGCTGGATGTCCCGCGCGGTGACGTCGTCGAGGCAGGTGTACCCGAGGACGTGATGCAGGGCATCACCGGCGGCGACCCGGCGCGCTGTCCGACCGATGACCAGCGCCAACTCCCCCTCGTGTTCCACCTGGGCGGAGTCCTCCGGCAGGAGGACGGCCTCCCCCGGGGGGAGCAGCGATGAGGGAGCCTTGAGGAACAGCAACGGCTCCGCGGGCAGCTCCTTGCCCATCTCGGCGGCGTGCGCCCGGTAGTTGAGGCCCACGGCGACGATCTTGGTGGGTTCGCAGGGGGGCAGCAGGCGCGCCCCTTCGAGGGGCACCGAGCCCCCCAGGGGCGTGGGGTCGGCCCAGGGTGTACCGCGCATGAGGGTGACGAGCTCCCCGTGGATGGTACCCCAGCGGGGGACGCCGCCAACGACGAGTCGACAGAGCTTCATGGTCCTTCTCCCGGCGGCGAGGTGCGCCGCCTGCGCAGTGTAGCCCTGACCGCGATCTCGCCGGGCATCACCGGCCGAGGTCGAGGAAGGCCAGGATTTCCTCGAAGAGCTGCGGCCCGCCCTCGGCCAGCACCGAGTGGGCAGCCGCGGGGAGTTCGCGGTACATCGCGCCGGGGATGGCGCTCGCCAGCTCCCGCGAGGCGGCGGCAGGGACGATGGGGTCGAGGGCGCCGGCGATGACCAGGGCCGGGCAGGTGACCGTGCGGGCGTCCTCACCCAGGTCAAACCCCGCTTGCAGGTGGGCCAGCTGGCCCAGCGCGCCGGGCAGGTCCGCCGGCTCCGGGGCCCACAGGCGCGCCGCCTGGTCCACGAAACCGGGGTAGGCATCGGCGAAGGCAGAGGAGAAGGCGAACGCCATCAGGGCCTCCGCCGCTTCCGCAGGTGACAGGCGCGTGAGGGCCAGCTCGAAAAAACGCAGGACGCGGGAGTGGGAAGGCGTTGACCGGAGGCCGCAGGACACGGCCACCAGGTGACGAACCAGAGTGGGGTGGCGAGCGGCGGCCCGCACCGCGACCAGACCCCCCATGGAGACGCCCAGCACCGACAACGTCGCCAGACCCAGCTGCCGGGCGAGGTGCGCCAGATCGTCGGCGGCGCCGCTCAGGGTGAAGGGCTCCCCCCCGCTCGAGCCCCCCACGCCGCGGTTGTCCATGGCGACCACCGTGCAGTGGCGGGCGAGCAACCCCACCAGCTCCCCCCACAGCCGAGTGGTCGACCCCAGCCCGGCCAGTAGCGCCAGCGCCGGTCCATGGCCGGCGAGCTGATAGCCAATCGGGCCTCGCGGTCCGGCGATCACCCCCGAGGTCGCTGCCGGGCGCGCCTGGCGCCGCGCTGGCGTCACAGCAGGGCGTCGAGTTTGGCCTTGATGACCTTGCGATCGACGGCGCCCACCAGCCGATCAGCCAGCTTGCCGTTCTTGAAGAACAGCAGGGTGGGGATCGATTGAATGCCGAACTTCATGGCGGTTTGCCGATTGCTGTCCACGTCCAGCTTGGCCACCACGGCGCGGCCCGCGTACTCGTCGGCGAGCGCCTCGATGTGGGGGGCGATCATGCGGCAGGGTCCACACCACGCCGCCCAGAAGTCCACCACCGCCGGCTTGCCGCTGTTGACCACGGCGCTGTCGAAGGTGTCATCGGTGACCACGACCACGTTTTGGGATGCCATTGCCTCGTCCTTTCCCGTGCCTTGCGGCCCCGAGGGGAGGTATTGTACGGAGGGAGGGGTGGAGCTTCAAACCGTGCGTTCCCGCCGCCAGCGCCTCGGGCAACATTTTCTCCGCGATCACCGGGTGGCCGTCGCCATCGCCGACGCCCTGGCGGCCGAGCCGCCGCGGGTGCTGGAGATCGGCCCCGGTCGTGGGGCTCTAACGGCGCCGCTGCTGCAGCGATTCCCTCTGGTGCGAGCGGTGGAGCTGGATGGGCATCTGGCCGAGGGTCTGGCGGCGCGGCTGGGTGGGCCCTCAGGGCTTGAGGTGTGGCACGCCGATGCGCTCCATGACGATCTTCAGGAGCTGACCCGCGGTGGCCCGTGGCAGGTGGCGGGCAATCTGCCCTACGCGGTGGCCACCCCCATCATCCGGAGATTCCTGCGCTGCCATTTCATGATCTCACGCCTGGTGGTGATGGTGCAGCGGGAGGTGGCGGAGCGTTTCCTGGCACCCCCCGGCAGCCCCCACCGCGGGCTGGTGAGCGTGGAGGTGGAACTCTTCGCCCGGGCGGGACGTCTCTTCGACGTGCCACCGTCCGCCTTTTTGCCACCTCCGAAGGTGGTATCGACGGTACTGGTGATCGATCTCCAGCCGCCGGCCACGTCGGCGGAGGTGATGGAGCGGGCCCTCATCCTGGCAGGGGCGGCCTTCACTCAGCGGCGGAAGAAGGTGGCCAACGCTCTCGCCCGGATCGCCCCGCCTGCCGTGGTGGCCGAGGCGCTGGCCAGTGCGGGGTGTGAGCCGGGTTGGCGGCCGCAGCGGGTGGAGACATGGCAGTGGCTGGCGCTGGCGGAGTCGCTGCCGCCGCTGCGGCAGGGAGGTTGAGGGATGCAGCTGCTTCCGCTCGGGGGACTGGGGGAGTTCGGCGCCAACTCCATGCTGGTGACATCCGCGGGGGGAGACGGAGTGCTGCTGGACGCGGGGGCGGCCTTTTCCGACCTGGAGCCGTTCGGTGTGGCGTACGAGTATCCCGACTACTCGGCCCTCGAGGCGCCGCCGCTGGGCCTGGTCCTGACCCACGGCCACGACGATCACCTGAAAGGAGCGTCCCACCTCGCTCTCGCGTTCCCGGAGGTGGTGGCGTTCGGCAGCCTGGCGACGGTGGCGCGGTTGCGGCTGAACAGCGACGGAGATGACCTGCCCGCGCCAAAGACCCAGGCGCTGTCGACAGATACGGTTCTGACAGTGGGTTCCTGGCGGGTCGAGGCGCTGGCGGTGTCCCACTCGATCCCCGGGACCTTGATGCTGCGCCTGGAGAGCGACGGTGCCACCCTGGTGGCGGCCAGCGACTTTCGCCTGACGCCGTCGGCGTTGGGTGAGACCACGTCGCTGGCGGCGCTGGCTGCGTGGGGGCGGCGCGGGGTCGATGTGGCGCTGGTGGATTCCACCAACGTGCTGGTCTCCACCCCCCCGCCGCCGGAATCGGAGGTGGCGGCCACCCTCGCCGAACTGGTGGCCCAGGCCCGCGGAGCCGTGGTGGGGGTGACCTTCGCCTCCCACGCCGGGCGCTTCTTGCAGTTTGCCCAGGCGGCGGTGGCCGCCGGGCGAGTGGTGGTTCCCCTGGGGCGAGGGCTTGATGAGATGCTGGCGGTGCAGGAGGTGGCAGGGGGTCTGAGCTTGCCGCCCGGGACGGTGAGGCCCCCCCGGGAACTGGCTCGCCTGCCCAGGGAGCGCCTGGTGATCGTGGCCACCGGGTCGCAGGGGGAAACCGGTGCGGCGTTCACCCGGCTGGCGGTGGACGGGATTGCCGGCTTTCGGTTGCAGCGAGAAGACGTGCTGATTCACGCGGCGCGCATCATCCCCGGTAACGAGCGGCGTCTGGCGACCCTCTTCGATCACTGCGTGCGGCGAGGGGCGACGGTGGTCACCGCCGAGCAGGCGCCGGTGCACGCCTCCGGGCACCCCCACCGGCAGGAGCTGGACGAGGTGCTGGAGGCCCTCCGCCCCCACTGGGTGATCCCGGTGCATGGGCGCCGGCGCCACCTGGAGGAGCTCGCCGAGCTGGCGCGCCGCCACGGCTGCCGCACGCTGGTGGTGGAGAACGGCCAGGGGGTGGAGTGGAGCGATGCCGAGCTGCGACCGCAGGGACCGCCGTGCGGGGTCGGTCGGGTCCTGGTCGGGGAGGACGGCTGCGCCGCCGTCGACCCCGGGCACCTGCGCCAGCGCCGCGAGGTGGCGCGCAGCGGGTTGGTGATCGTGACGATTCCGCGCGCCTCGTCGGGGGCCGGTCCCTGGGGTGAGCCCGAGGTGAGCGCGCTGGGGCTGGCCATGGCGGAGAGCGAGCGCCGCTACCTTTCCGGCGGCCTCAAGGAAGAGCTGCGCCGGGCCCGGCGCGAGGGGCACCGCGACGAGGACGAGCTGCGCAGTACAATGACCCGTTGGTTGCGCAATGAACTGCGGCGACGGCAGGGGTGCAGGCCGGCGGTGCAGGTGGCCATCGTGGGGATCTGAGACGCCGTGACGCTTGAGTACGCCATTCTGTTGGGGTGCCTGCAGGGGTTGACCGAGTTCCTGCCGGTCTCGTCGTCCGGCCACCTGGCGCTGGCGCAGCTCCTCATGCCCGGTTTTCAGCCGCCCGGCCTGGTGTTCGAGGTTGCCCTCCACCTCGGTACCTCTCTGGCGGTGCTGGCGCTGGAGTGGCGGCGGATCTGGGATGCCTTCCGCGACCGCTACGTGCTGCGACTCGCCTGCCAGCTGGCAGTGGCGACCATCGCCACCGCCGCGCTGGCATTTCCCTTGCGACGCACCGCCGAGTGGGCCTTCGAGCAGCCGCTGGCGGTGGCCGCCGGCCTGGTGGTGACGGGGGCGCTGCTGCTCCTGCTCAGGGCCCGACCCGGGAGCGGACAGGGCGGGGCATCCGACGCCCCCTGGCGCTCCGCCGTCCTGGTGGGTCTGGCGCAGGGGGTGGCCGTCATGCCGGGTATTTCTCGCTCCGGCACCACCATCGTTGCCGGGCTGGCGGGGGGGCTGGAGCGTCGCTGGGCGGCGGACTTTTCCTTTCTGCTGTCGGTTCCGGCGGTGCTGGGGGCCGCCCTGGTGGAGGGGTGGTCCCACCGGGAGGCGCTGGCCGCCGCTCCCACCGAGCTGTGGTGGATGGCCGGAGGGGGGGCGCTGGCAGCAGCGGTGGTGGGGGGTGCGGCGCTG
>JABRVY010000142.1:0-1457 GCA_039961755.1 Acidobacteriota bacterium
CCCGAAGGGTCCGGCGAACCACCCCCGGGGGGCGTCCTCGCTGGCGCCGATGAGCTCCAGCGCCGCCTCCCTGGGCACCCCCCCCACCGCCGGGGTGGGGTGTAAGCGAGCCGCCAGGGCCAGCACCGACACCGGCCGCGCGAGGGTGCCGGTGAGCGGGGTGTGCAGGTGGGCGAGGTGGCGCAGCAGGCGAACCGTGGGTCGCGGCGGAGCGACCAGCTCGCCACACACCCCCGCCAGGGCCTCCCGCACCGCCTCCACCACCAGCCGATGTTCCTCCTCCTGCTTGGGATCGCCGAGCAGCTCCGCGGCTGGCAGCCCCTCCCCGCACCCCCGCGGCGCCGACCCGGCGAGCGCCTCGCTGCGAACCTCCAGCGCCGCCCGCGCCACCAGCAGTTCCGGAGAGGCGCCCACCAGGGCGCGCCCGTGGCGGCGGATCCCGAAGCGGTATAGCCCCTGCTCGTGGGCCGCCAGGTTGGCGAGAAGCGCCTCCGGAGCAAGGGGCGCCCCCGCCGCCACCACCAGCCGCCGTGCCAGCACCACCTTGGCCAGCGCCCCGGCGCGGATCGCCCCGCGGGCCCGCTCCACCGCCGCCGCCCACGCGCGGGCAGGCGGTTCCTCGCGGATCTGCACCTCCGCCTCGAGGGAGCCGGGTCGTGCCTCGCCGGCCAGCACCCGGCGCAGGTGGTCGTATTCCCCCGCGAGCTCCTCCCACCGAGGCCGCTGCCCCGGCGCCAGGGCCAGGGTCAGCTGCCCTCCCGCCGCGGTGCGTTGGTACTCCCACCGCGGGATCACCAGGTACCCCTCCCCCAGCGGCCGCCACGGCTCCTCGCTGGCGCCCCCGGGGGCGAAGGCCAGCCCGCCGACGAAACGGGCAGAGACCGGCGAGCAACCGGGCATGGCGACGCTCTCGGCCGCCGCGGTGGCCGCCGCCACTGCCGCCTCGAGGATCGCAAACCGTTGCGGCCCCGAGGCTTCAACGGCCAGCGCCGAACCCACCCCGGCCAGCGCGTGCCCGCCGGGAGGGTCCCAGAGCACGGCCTCGGCGTCGGGCCAGGCCTGCCACAGGCGCTCCAGAGGGGCCTCCGGCGCCGGCAGGGAAACCAGCCGGAGCCGATCGTCCGGCAGCGTCGCCACTGCCCGCGTCAGGAACTCCTGCGCTGAAGGGTCTGTCGGTGCCGGCGCGGTGCCTGCCTTCCCCATCCCTTTTCCTTCGGCCGGAGGCATTGTAGCCGCGGCGGTGTGTGATCGGTGGCTCGGGAGAACCCGGGAATCCGCCCCGCCCGCCGCGGGTTTCGAACCTGCGATGGAGATGACCATGAGTGCGCCGTTCGAAACCCCCGTCGCTCCCCTCACCCGCCGCCACCTGCTGAGCCTGGTGGGCGGGGCCGCCGCCGTCTCGGCCCTGGGTCCCTGGGCCCGCCCACCAGGCTCAGCAGGTGGCGGCGGGTGAGGGG
>JABRVY010000143.1:0-3193 GCA_039961755.1 Acidobacteriota bacterium
GTCCCGGCCCGAAAGGTGGCCAGCTGCGACTCGCGGTCCAGGTCCACCAGTCCCCGCAGGCCGTTCAGGGAAAGCACCAGCGTGGTGGGGGGCGTCACGGTGGCTGCGGCCGTGCCCACGGTGGTGCTTTCCCTGAACGGCCTGCGGGGACTGGTGGACCTGGACCGCGAGTCGCAGCTGGCCACCTTTCGGGCCGGGACACTGGGGCCGGAGGTGGAGGCGGCGCTGACGCCGCACGGCTTGCGTCTCGGGCACGAACCGCAGTCCTTCGAGCTGTCCACGGTGGGGGGCTGGGTGGCAACGCGCTCGGCGGGCCAGCGCTCCACCGGCGTCGGGAAGATCGAGGATCTGGTGGCGGGGTTGCAGGTAGCGACGTCGTCGGGAGTGTGGCGGCTGCCACCCCTGCCCGCCTCGGCGGCCGGACCGGAGCTGCGGCGCCTGCTGGCGGGCAGCGAGGGGCGGCTGGGGGTGCTCACCGAAGCCACCCTGCGCGTGCGACCGATCCCCGAGCGCGAGGAGGGAGTGACGGTGCAGTTCCCCTGCTGGAGCGACGGGGTGGCGGCGTGTCGGGAGCTGCTGCAGTCCGGCTGCCCGGTGGAGGTGCTACGCCTGTCCGACGAGAGGGAGAGCGAACTGGCACTGCGCATGGCCCACCTGCCAGGTCTCCTGAGGCGAATGGGCTCCTGGGTGGCGCGCATCCCGCGTTTCGCCAGCCCCTGCCTGCTGCTGCTGGGATGGACCGGCAGCGAAGGAGACGTTGACGCGGCGCGGCGCCGGGCGGCGGAGGTGTGGCGGGCTCACCGTGGGCTGGCCCTGGGAGGGTTCGGCTGGCGGAGCTGGCGTCGGGAGCGGTTTCGTCACCCCTACCTGCGGGACGCGCTGCTGGACGAGGGGATCGGCGTGGATACCCTGGAGACCGCAGCGCCCTGGAGTGCCCTGGGCGGCATCTATGAACGGGTGGGCGAGGCGCTGCACGGCGCCGCTGGCGAGCTCGGGGTGCGGGCGGCGGTGCTGTGCCACCTCTCCCACGCCTACCGGGACGGGGCGTCGCTCTACTTCACCTTTTTCTGGTCGCTGGCGGCCGGGCAGGAGCTGGCGCAGTGGGCGGCCTTCAAGCGGGCGGCCACCGATGCCCTGATGGTGTCCGGCGCCACCCTCAGCCATCACCACGGCGTGGGCACCCTCCACGGCCCCTGGCTGGAGCGCGAGGTGGGTGGGCACGGAAGGGCGGTTCTGGAAGCCGCCGCTGGCGCGGTGGACCCCGGGGGGGTGCTCAACCCCGGGGTGCTCGTGGGGAAGCACCAAGATCTGAGGGACACCGAGGGGGCGGATGATGTTTCCGCGTAGGTGGCGGGAACGGGGCTGGCGGCGTCTGGCCGAGCCCCTCGACCTGCTGGTCGTGGGGGGTGGCATCACCGGCGCCGGCATTCTCCACGACGCCGCCCTGCGGGGTCTGCGGGTGGGGCTGGTGGAGAAGAGGGACTTCGGCTCTGGCACCTCCTCCCGCTCCTCCAAGTTGATCCACGGCGGGCTGCGCTATCTCAAGCGCATGCAGCTGCGCATCACCCGCACGGCGTGCCGGGAGCGCGACCTCCTGGCGCTTCACAACCCCCACCTGGTGACGCCGGTGCGATTTCTCTACCCGTCGTACAGGGGGGACGCCACGCCGGGGTGGCAGGTGGCGCTGGGACTGACCATGTACGACCACCTGACACCGGTGCGGCACCGCCATGAACGCATTGACGCCGGTGAGGTGCCGCGCCTGGTCAGTGCCATTGCCACTGAAGAACTGGAGTTCGGCCTGCTGTACGACGACGCGGTCGCCGATGACGCCCGTCTGGTGCTGGCGGTCATCAACGCCGGGGTGCTGGCCGGCGGGACGGCGATGAACTACGCCGGGGTGGAGGAGCTGTGCCGAAACGATCAGGGGCGAGTGGCGGGAGCCGTGGTGCGCGACGAGGAGACCGGGATGGCGCACCAAATCCGCGCCCGGGTGGTGGTCAACGCCACCGGGGCGTGGTGCGACCAGCTGCGTGCCCTGGCCGGGCAGGAGCGTCAGCGGGTGCGCCCTTCCCGGGGATCTCACCTGCTGGTGGAGCGGCGGGCGCTGGGGCTGGAGTGCGCGGTGACCGGCCTGTCGCCGGATGACGGACGCCCGGTGTTCGCGGTGCCTCACCCGGAGGGGGTATTGATCGGTACCACCGACCTCTTTCACGAGGGTCCGCTCGACGATCCGGTCCCGACGCCCGAGGAGATCACCTACCTGCTGCGCTATGCCCGCAACGCCTTCCCCGGCGCGGGGCTGGACCTCGGCGACGTGTGCGGTGCCTTCGCCGGCGTGCGCCCCATCCTCGACAGCGGCGCCGAGGACCCCTCCGCCGCCTCGCGGGAGGAGGCGGTGTGGGAGGAGGAGGGGCTGCTGTCCACGGCGGGGGGCAAGCTCACCACCTACCGCGCCACCGCCGAGGAGGTGGTGGATGAAGCGGTGCGCCTCCTGCCCGAGGAGCGGCGGGCGGAGGTGGGGCCCCCCTCGCCGGGGACTGCCTCGCTGCCCTGGAGGGTGGAACCGGCCAGCGCGGTGGCGGCGCTGGTGGACGGTGGCGTGGTGCCAGCGGTTGCCAGCGCTATGGTGAGGCGGCTGGGCGCCCAGGTGTTTGCTGCCGTGGCAGCGGCGCGCCCTGAGGAGCTACAACCCCTTGCCGAGGATCTGGATATCTGTGCGGCTGAGCTGCTCTGGCAGGCCCGTTTCGGTGCCGTGGTGCACCTCGAGGACCTGCTGTTGCGGCGGGTGCGTCTGGGGATGTGGCAGCCCCGCCGCTGCCTGGAGCTGGCGCCGCGCCTGCGGTCGCCGCTGCGGCGGGTGATGGAGTGGGATGTCCAGCGCTGGCGACGGGAACTGGAGCGACTGGAGGCGGCGGTGGCCTCCTGGTTGCCCCCGGGGGTTCGATGAGCACCGCGGCGGTGCTGGTCAACCCGCTGGCCGGGGGCGGACGGGCCGGCCGGCTGTGGGAGCGCTGGCGCCAGCAGGCGCGACGGCTCGGATACACCGCCGAGCTGGTGGCGGACAGTGCCGTCGCCGCGCTGCAGGCGGTGCGCCGCCTGGTGGAGGAGGGGTGCGAGCGGCTGGTGGTGTGGGGGGGCGATGGAACGGCGCACCTGGTCGCTGGCGCGTTACTGGAGGTCGGGGCAGGGG
>JABRVY010000144.1:0-2206 GCA_039961755.1 Acidobacteriota bacterium
CTTGAGGTGCACCCCCTCCTCGGGGCGGTACACCGGTCGTTCACTGAAAATGTGCGCCAGCTCCCTGGCCGGGGTCGGGGGCTGGGGTCGGGCGCTGGTGAGCCACTGCAACCAGGGCTCCCGGCCCTCCCGCAGGCGGCCCGCAAAGTACAGATCCCGCACCTCGTCTGCTCCCCACACCAGCACGTCGTCGTCCTTGCGGACCGACAGGCGGCGCACGCGCGGCTCACACCCCGCCACCGCCACCGGGCGCACCGGCAGGAGCAGCCGCCCCTCGTTGTCGGTGGTGCCGGAAAAGAAGGTGCGCCACTGGTCGCAGGCCAGCCCTTCCACGGCCACCGCGGCACCGGCCACCGGGGCGCCAGTGCGCAGCGAGGTGACGAAAAAGCCCACCTCCCCCCGGTGCTCCACGGTGGTGAGGGCGAGGTCGGTGACCTGCAGCCGCATCCACTGCCGCTCGGCGCGCATGGTGGGGCGTACCCCGACGAGAAAGGCGCCCGCCGGCGAGGCGGAACCCGTGAGATCAGCCAGCAACGGCGCCAGGTCCAGGCCGAAGCGCGCCCCCAACGGGCGACCGGCCAGTGGCAGATCCAGCATTTGGCGCAGCGCCCGGGGGGGTGGCGACAGCAGCAGCTCCTCCAGCTGCCAGGGGCGCACCGTCTCGCCCGTACCGGCTGCCACGCTGCGGCCGCTCTCCGGGGGACGGGGCTTGCGCCCCTCTCCCACGGTCAACGGCCGCGGAGGAAAGGGCCAGGCGGCGAGATCCAGGGGATCCAGCGGCAGCACGCTGACCTCCACCTGCTCGCTGCCCCGGCCGGTGAGGGGGATCATCTTGGGCCCGTGCCGCTCCACCACCCCCGCGCCGCGCACCAGCTCCACGAAGGGGGACAGCGGGGGCACCTGCAGGTACAGGGTGGTGGGTCGCCCCAGGGCCAGGCGGCGCCCCAGGCGGTCGCGCAGGGGCGCCGGGTGCAGGTCCAGCCGGTAGGTGCGGTCGGGCACGAAGCGCCCCTCGACCACGAGCTGGTTCTCCTCCACCTGGAAGCCGAACCCCTCGAGGGGCGGCGACAGCCGCACCAGGGCGCGCACCTGCGCCAGGTCCAGTCCCCCCAGGGGCTGGGAGAAGAACACCCGCAGGGGGGAGG
This sequence comes from Acidobacteriota bacterium, assembly GCA_039961755.1. Lineage (GTDB taxonomy): Bacteria > Acidobacteriota > Thermoanaerobaculia > Thermoanaerobaculales > Thermoanaerobaculaceae > CALEVZ01. The sequence goes on from JABRVY010000144.1 coordinate 1,146, forward strand.
ATGCAGCGCAGCTAACGGGGTTGTCCGCCCGCCCGGAAACCCCTTCGGCGGGCAGCGACACCAGTTCCCGTCCGCACGTCACTCCGGTGATGAAAAATCCCGCCGCGGTGGTGAAGCGAAACGAGTGCCAGACACGCGGCTCCACCTCCGGCTGGGGCCGGGCCAGCAGCTCCACCACCACGGTGGTGGCGGGGGGCAGCGGTGCCGGCCAGGTGAAGGTGTAACCGGCCGGGTCGCTGCGCGAGGAGCGCTCCAGCACCTTCAGCTCCGCCTCCCGCCCGGCCAGCAGGCGCTCCTTCCCCCCCTCTCCGGCCGGCCGCAGGCGCAGCCGCAGGGCATCGCGCAGCCCTTCGGCGGCCAGGGGATCGCGGAAGTACAGCGTGACGCTCCTCCCCTCCTCCACCCCCGTCTCCCCATCGCGGGGGAGGGTGCGCAGCGGGGGATCGGGGAGCACCACCAGCTGTCTCCTCTGCCCCCCCACCTCCAGGGTGTAGCTGGCAAAGGCTGGCCACGCCTCGGCGGGACGGAACTGCAGGGTCCGCTCGTCCAGCCACAGGTACGATCCGCTCGCCGGGGGAGAAATGGCGAGGAATCGTTCCCCCTCCAGCTCCACCGCGCCCCGGCCACTGCCCACCGGCTGGGCGAAAAACACCGTGATGGGGTCCCACAGGTGCAGGAACGTCTCGGGCACCACGCTCTTCACCGGTGAGGAGGCAACCGCCACCCCACTCAGCAGGAGCGCCACCACCCCGGCAACCACCCGGTACACCCGGCTTCGCCGCTCATCCCGGCCCAGGCTCATGGTTCCACCTCCCCCTCGCCTTCGTCGCCGTCCGCCTCCCACGTTTCGGGCAGCTCTTCCCCTTCCCAGTCGTGTTCCTCCCCATCCTCCCAGGGCAAGGGCTGCTCCCTCGCTGTCACGGCCGGCGGGGGACATTGCCCGACGAGCCCCTGGTCCAGCAGTCGGTAGCAGGCCAGCAGGTCCTCGGGAGGCCGCCTCGGCGCCGCTTCCAGCCCGACGGCAATCACCTGAACCTTCACCGGCTCCCCCTCCTCCGGCG
>JABRVY010000145.1:0-3063 GCA_039961755.1 Acidobacteriota bacterium
TTCCTGCCGGGGGCGCTGGGGTCGCTCGTGGCCCTGGCCGCCTCGGCCAGCGCCCGCACCGCTTCGGCACTCCCGCGCGCCAGGGCGACGGTATCTGCCACCGCCGAGGCGGCCAGGGCCACGAGCGACCCCAGCGCCCCCGGCAGGAACGCCACCGCGCCGCTGCCCGGTACCCCTCCCAGCAGGGCCAGCCCGAGGCCGACGAGCGCCAGACCGGCCGCCAGCGGCAGCCACGAACGCAGCTGCCGTCGCTGCCAGCGGGCCACCGGGCGGGCGGCCAGGATCGCCCGCATCGCCTCCTCATCCGGCTCGGAGGGCGCTGCGGCGGCCAGGGAGGTCAGCAGCGCCGCGTGTGCCCGGCAGTCGGCGCAGCTCGAAACGTGCACCGCCACACTGCCGGAGGACTCCCCGTCCTCCAGTGCCCGCCGCACCTCGATGCACGTTGTCATTACCCGATACCTCCCACCTGCCCGAGGTACGACCTCAGGGCTTCCCTCAATACGCTGTGGGCACGAAAAAGTTTGTTCTTCACCGTCCCCAGGGGCAGACCCTTCAACTCGGCGATCTCGTTGTAGGCGAGGCCGACGAAGTGTCGCAGCGTCACCAGCTCCCGGTAGGCCGGGGGAAGCCGGTCAATTTCCCGCTTGAGGGCGTCGGCCAGTTCCCGGTTGGCGAGATCCGCCAGTGGGCCCCGCCGGGGATCGGCCGGGTCGAGCACCAGCGCCGAGCCCTCGTCATCCTCCCCCGCCTCCAGCGACACCAGCGGCTGTCGGCGGCGGCGCAGGTGATCGATGGCGAGGTTGTGGGCGATGCGGAACAGCCAGGTGGAGAAGCGGAAGGAGGGGTTGTACTGGTCCAGGTTGGACCACGCCCGCAGGAACGCCTCCTGCACCAGGTCCCTCGCCTCCTCGGGGAGTTTGACGATTTGACCCACGTAGGCGCGCAGCTTGGGCTCCCAGCGGCGCAGAAGATCGGCGAAGGCATCCTCCTCGCCTGCCAGCACCCGCCGCACCAGCTCCGCGTCGTCGAGCACGGGAGGTAGTGTAGCGTGGGAGCTTGTGAAATCGTATTGCAAACTTCTCCGTGATGTGCGAGACTTCCCGCGGCCGGTGACCGCGCCCACGAGAGGGCACGCGGCGACGCTGGCGCCCGACGATACGTCCCACCCGAGCGCGGGTGCGGCACCCAGAGGAGGAGGAACGGCGATGGCCGAGCTCAACGCCTTTGCAATGGCGCAACAGCAGTTCGACGAGGTGGCCGATCAACTCGGCCTGGACGACGGCGTGCGCGCGATCCTGCGTTGGCCCCTGCGCGAGTACCACTTCCGCATCCCGGTCCGGATGGACGACGGCACCATCAAGGTCTTCCAGGGGTTCCGGGTGCAGCACAACGACGCCCGCGGCCCCTGCAAGGGTGGCATCCGCTGGGCGGCCAACGAAACCGCCGACACCGTGCGGGCCCTGGCCACCTGGATGACCTGGAAGTGCGCCGTGGCCGACATCCCCCTCGGCGGTGGCAAGGGCGGTGTGGTGGTGGACCCCGCCACCCTGTCGGTGCCCGAGAAGGAGCGCCTGTGCCGCGGCTGGGTGGACCAGATGTGGAAAAACATCGGCCCCCGCATGGACGTGCCCGCCCCGGACGTCGGCACCACCCCTCAGATGATGGGCTGGATGATGGACGAGTACTCCAAGCTGGTGGGCAACTACACCCCCGGCGTCATCACCGGCAAGCCGCTGGGCGGCGGCGGCTCCCTGGGCCGCACCGAGGCCACCGGCTTCGGGGTCATCTACACCGTGCGCGAGGCCCTGAAGCACCTGGGGATCGACCCCAAGGGGACGCGCGCCTCCATCCACGGCTTCGGCAACGTGGCGCAGTACGCGGCCATCGGCTTCATCGAGATGCTGGGCGGCAAGGTGGTGTGCGTCGGCTGCTGGGACCGCCATGAGCGCCGCGCCTTCACCTACACCAAGGACGATGGGGTCGACCCCCACTTCCTGCTCACCATCACCGACCAGTACGGCACCATCGACAAGGACAAGGCGGTGGCCGCCGGCTACCGCATCGAAGACGCCAACGCCTGGATTTCCAAGGACGTGGAGGTGCTCATTCCGGCCGCCATCGAGGGGGTGCTCACCGGCGAGACCGCCAGGGCCATCCACCCCAACGTCAAGGTGGTGGCCGAAGGGGCCAACGGCCCCACCACCCCCGAGGCCGATGCCATCTTGAAGCAGCGGGGGATCTTCAACATCCCCGACTTCCTCTGCAACGCCGGTGGCGTCACCTGCTCCTACTTCGAGGGGGTGCAGAACGACATGAACTTCTACTGGTCCCGGGAGGAGGTGCTGGCCAAGCTGGACCAGAAGATGACCCTCGCCTTCCACGCCGTCAAGGACATGGCCCTCTCCCGCGGCGTCTACATGCGCAACGCCGCCTACATGGTGGCCATCGACCGGGTGGTCAAGGCCATGCAGCTGCGCGGCTGGGTGTAGCCGCGTTTTTCCCCCTTTTTCCGCCGCCCCCCGCCCTCGGGGGGCGGCGCTTTCGTCTACCCCTCACCGCCGCCACACCACCGGGGTCAAGGGGGGGCGCCCGGCCAGCACCGCCAGCGCGTTGTCCACCGCCAGGGAGGCCATGGCGGCGCGAGTCCGCCGGGTGCCCGACCCCAGGTGGGGCAGCAGCACCACCTGGGGCAGCGGCAGCAACTGGGGGTGCACCTGCGGCTCGAACTCGAACACATCGAGCCCCGCGCCAGCCAGCCGCCCGCCCACCAGCGCCTCGGCCAGGGCCGCCTCGTGGATCACCTCGCCGCGGCTGGTGTTGATCACCACCGCCGAGGGCCTGAGCAGGGCCAGACGCCGGGCGTCCAGCAGGTGGCGGGTGGTGGGGGTCAAGGGGCAGTGCAGGGTGAGGATGTCCACCTCCGGCAGCATCGCCTCCAGCTCGGGGTAGTAGCGCGCGGCCAGACCCTCGCCGGCCGCCGGGTCGGGGTCGTGGAAGACCACCCGCACCCCGAAGGGAGCCGCCCGCCGGGCCACCGCCCGCCCGATCCGCCCCATCCCCACG
>JABRVY010000146.1:0-2339 GCA_039961755.1 Acidobacteriota bacterium
CCAGCGGCAACGTCACCCTGGCGGTGGCCAACTCGGGCATCACCAGCACGATGATCCAGGACGGGGCCGTGGCCACCGCGGACCTTGCCGACAACGCGGTGACCTCGGCGAAGATCGCTGACGGGGCGGTGGGTGCCGCCGACCTGGCCAACGCCTCGGTGAGCTCCGCCAAGCTGGCCGACGCCGCCGTCACCAAGGCCAAGCTCTCCGCCACCGGCGGCACTTCGGGGCAGGTGCTGGGCACCGACGGCACGAACCTCGTCTGGCAGGCGGCGGGCCCGGGGGGCGGCGGTGACATCACGGCGGTGAACGCCGGAGCGGGTCTCAGCGGTGGCGGGACTTCCGGAGACGTTACCCTGGCGGTGGCCAACGGTGGCATTACCAGCGCGATGATCGCCGACGGCACCATCTCGCTGCCGGACATGGGAGTGGGGTCGGTCAACTCCGACACCATCGTCAACGGGAGCGTGGGCGCCGCCGACCTGGCGGCCAATGCGGTGGCCACGACGAACATTCAGAACGATGCGGTGACCGATGCCAAGATTGCCAGCGTGGCCTGGAGCAAGGTCACCGGCGCCCCCTCGAGTTTTCCCCCCAGCGGGGCGGCGGGAGGGGATCTGTCGGGCTCCTACCCGAACCCCACGGTGGCGAAGCTTCAGGGTCGCTCGGTGTCCAACGCCGTCCCCGGCACCGGCGAGGTGCTCAAGTGGAGCGGTACCAACTGGGCGCCCATGAGCGACAGCGGGCTGACCTTGCCCTACTCGGCGACGGTCTCGAGCGGTACTTTCCCGTTCTCGCTGACAAATACCAACATCGGCGCTGGCGTCATCAACGGCACCTGTGCCGGGTCCAACTGCATCCGTGCCGAGAGTTCGGGCGGCACCTCCGCGGTTCTCGGCGCCGCCACCGCCGCCGGCACGTACGGGGTGTGGGGAACGAACTCCGCCGGCGGGGTTGGCGTGCACGGATTTGGAAAAACGGGCGTCTTCGGGTACTCCAACGATGCCTCCTCGGCGGGGGTGAAGGGATACAACTCCAACTCCGGCGGCTACGGCGTCCACGGCGAGACCACCGGCGGCTATGGCGTCTACGGCCAGGCCACCACCGGCTACGGGGTGTACGCCATGGCCACCACCACAGGCACGGCGTTGTACGCCAGCCACTCGGGGGGCAACCACGGCTACATCGGGGCAGCGGCCAACGGGGTGTTCGGCAAGGCGCTGAGCTCGGGGCACGGGGTGCACGGGCAGAGCAACGGCAACGGCCTGGGCAACGAGGCCATCTACGCCGAGGCGCAGGGCTCCGGGGGGATCGCCCTCCACGCCATCGCCAACTCTTCCGACGCCAGTGCGGTGGTCACCAACACCGGCTCGGGCGACCTCATCAAGGCGTTCTCTTCCGGGGGCAACCTGCGCTTTCGCGTCTCCAACGCCGGCAACGTCACCGCCGACGGCACCTTCACCGGCGGCGGGGCGGACTTCGCCGAGCTGCTGCCGGCCCGCCAGGGGCTGGCCCCCGGCGAAGTGGTGGCCGTGGCCGCCGACGGCCGCCTGGCCCGCAGCCAGGAACCCTACCAGGCCTCCCTGCTGGGGGTGGTGTCCACCCGGCCGGGGTTCGTGGGGGATCTCTACCGCGACGTGCCCGACGAGGAGAAGGTGGCCCTGGCGGTGGTGGGGGTGGTGCCAGTGAAGGTGTGCGACGAGGGGGGACCCATCCGCCCCGGCGACCCGCTGACCTCCTCCTCCCGCCCCGGCGTGGCCATGCGCGCCACCCGCTGGGTGCCGGGCACGGTCCTGGGCAAGGCGCTGGGCACCCTGGAAAGCGGGGAAGGAGAGGTCCACGTGCTGGTGATGCTGCGCTAGGGGAGGGGCGCAAAACGGCGCCCGTCAGCGCTCAGCAGGGGAGCGTCCTGGGGGGCGATGCGGTGCACCATCCCCAATGCCACGCCCCCCAGCTGCGGGTGGTGGGCCCAGGAGGTGAGCCGTCCTTTGGGCTTGCCACCCTCCTCCAAAAAGAGTTCGCAGGGCAGGGCGGGGGCCGTCTCGGCTCCCGCCTCCTGGCGCAGCCGCACCAGCCGCCAGTTGGGGTGGCCGTAGGTCTTCATGCGGGCGATGGTCTCCTGCCCGGTGTAGCACCCCTTGCGGTAGGAGATCGCCAGCTCGTCCAGGATGGCCACCTCTGGTGGCAGAGTGACTTCTGTGAGCTCCGCCCCCCAGGCGGGCCAGGCGGCCAGGATGCGCACACACTCCAGGGTGGGCGTCTGAATGGGCTCGGCCGCTGCGACGGCGAGCTGCCGTTCGAGGATCTCAAACGCCGGGGCGCCCCCCGCCGCCACCACC
>JABRVY010000147.1:0-21551 GCA_039961755.1 Acidobacteriota bacterium
GCGCTGCTGCAGGGCCCGGACGGGGTTCGGCGGGTCAAGGGGGGGGACGGGTTGATCGAGTTTCACGGTCTCCTCCCGGGTCGATACCGCCTGGCCTGGGAGTTCCACGGGCGAATGGAAGGGGTGGTGGACGTGGTGCTGTCCTCCCGAGACGTTCTCGTCACCCTGTCCGCCGCCGGGGAGGGGTCGTGAAGGTCATCCTCGGCCGCCTGGCTGACATCGCCCTGCCCAGCCTGTTCAAGCTCCTGGAATCCGCCGAGGTGACGGGGGCCCTGGAGCTCGATTGCGGTGGGCGCCAGGGCACGTTGTGGATTCGCGGAGGGGAGGTGGCGGGCGCCGTCGACCCGGAGGTGCTGCGGGCGGCCGCTTCCCGCAGCGGCAGCTTCTGCTTCCGCCCCGGGGCGCTCCCTGCCACCCCCGGCCACTGGGAGTCCAGCCGGGAGGTGCTCGCCCGCCTGGACGCCGAACGGGTACGCCTCTCCCTGGAGGAGGTGGGGCAGGGGGTGGAGCTGGCCGGTGACCCGTTGGCCGATCTCCGCAGCAGTCTGGAGCAGGTGCACCTGCCGTCGGGTTCTCCGACGGTGGCGGTGGTCACGGCCGACCCCCGGCCCTACCGCCATCTCGAACCGGTGTGGACACAGCGGGGATGGACGGTGGCGGTGGAAGGAGAGGTGGCCTTTCCCTCGCGTGCCCAGCCCGATCTGCTCATCCTTCACCTTCCCTCCTCGGGCACCATGGCCGGGCAGGCCGAGGTGTGGCTCAACGTGGTGCGGGCCGCGGCTGCCTGCCAGCCCCCCGTGCCAGTCCTGTGGGTCGGAGGGTTGTCGGACCCCGCCGTGCGACACCAGGCGGTCATGCTCGGGGTGGAGTTCCTGCTCCCCGGACCGCTGTCCGAGGGGGGAGAGGCGGGGCGGTGGTTCCGCGAGGAACTCACCGTCCTGGCCGAACGTACCTTGGCCCGACGCGGCGTCCAGGGGCGGGATGAGGCCGAGTCGCTGCGTGACTTCTTCCTGGCGCTCCATGTGGATGCGCCGCCCGCCGAGGTCAGGGCGTCCCTGCTGCGGCTGGCGGGGGATTTCTTCCAGCGTGGGGTGCTGCTGGCAGTGGGGGAGCACGCCTTCGAATCCCTTGGCGCGTACGGGTTTATCCATATGCCGGCGGCGCGTCTCCCCCGCGGTCTGGACCTGCTGGAGGACGCCGTGGTGGCGCGCAGCGTTGTGCCGGTGGCCGAGGGGTCGGCGGCGGCGCAGCGCGCCTTGGCCCACGCCCTGGCAGCCGGTTCCGACCTGGGAGAGGGTGTGGTCGTACCGGTGCTTCTCCACGGCGAGAGCGTGGCACTGTTCGTCGGCGACGGGCCGGCCCGTCCCGATGGCCGCTTCGACGCGCTGGCCGCCCTGCTGAGCCGCGCCGGCGGAATGCTGGGCCTGTAGGGGCGAGGGGCCGGCACCGAGGGCCGGCGCAGCGGTGCGAGGTGGAATCACCGTTGGCCGCCGGCCGCCACGACTCCTTCGGGTGCCAACGCCTGGCCGGCGAGCATCGCTGGTCCCCCGGAAAGCGCTCTACAATCCCCGTTCGGAGGTCGAGGTATGGCATTGCCGTATGAACCTGCGCGTATCGAACCCTACTGGCGTGAGTACTGGGAGAAGGAGCGTCTGGCCCACGTCGACACGGCGGGCCCCAAGGATATGTACATGCTCATGATGTTCCCCTACCCCTCGGGAGACCTGCACGTCGGACACGGGCGCAACTACATCCTGGGTGATTGTCTCTTTCGAATGTTCCTGATGCAGGGCAGGCGAGTGCTCAACCCCATGGGCTGGGACGCCTTCGGCCTGCCAGCGGAAAACGCCGCCATCAAGCGCAACGTCCACCCCTACCAGTGGACGCGCGCCAACATCGCCCGCATGAAGCAGCAGTTCGCTGCCTGGGGGATCCTCTACGACTGGGACAAGGAGCTGGCCTCCTGCGAGCCGGAGTACTACCGCTGGAACCAATGGTTCTTCCTGCGCATGTGGGAGAAAGGCTTGGCGTACCGGGGCCAGGCGCCGGTGAACTGGTGTGAGTCGTGCCGGACGGTGCTGGCCAACGAGCAGGTGGTCAACGGCGGCTGCGAGCGCTGCGGCACCGTGGTGGTGCAGAAGAACATGGAACAGTGGTTCCTGCGCATCACCGCCTACGCCGAGCGGTTGCTCGAAGGCCTGGATCGCCTGCCGAGCTGGCCCGAGAAGGTCAAGATCATGCAGCGCAACTGGATCGGCCGCTCCGAGGGGGCGGAGTTCACGATTCCCATCCAGGGTCGGCCGGAGCTGGGCGGGGTGCGGGTGTTCACCACCCGCCCCGACACCTCCTTCGGCATGACCTTCGTGGTGCTGGCGCCGGAGCATCCCCTGGTGGAGCAGATCGCCACGGCGGAGCGAAAGGCCGAGGTGGCGGCCTTCGTCGAGCGGGTACGGCGGACGACGGAGCTGGAGCGACTGGCCACCAGGGGGGAGATGGGCAAGCGCGGGGTGTTCACCGGCAGCTACGCCGTCAACCCCTTCAACCAGAAGCCCGTGCCCATCTATCTCGCCGACTACGTGCTGATGACCTACGGCACCGGTGCCATCATGGCGGTGCCGGGGCAGGATCAGCGCGACTGGGAGTTTGCCCAGGCGTACGGCCTGCCCATCATCCGTACCGTCCAGCCCCCCCCGGGCTGGGAGGGGGAGGCGTGGGAAGGCGATGGCCCGGCCATCAACAGTGAGTGGCTCGACGGCCTGTCCAGGGACGAGGCGATCGCCCGGGCGATCACCTGGCTGGAGGAGAAGGGCCTGGGTGAGCGCAAGGTCAACTATCGCTTGCGGGACTGGTTGATCTCCCGCCAGCGCTACTGGGGGACTCCCATTCCGGTGGTGTACTGCCCCAAGGATGGCATCATCCCGGTCCCCGACAAGGAGCTGCCGGTGGTGCTGCCCACCGACATCCAGTTCGGGGGCCTGGAGGGCAACCCCCTGGCGGCGAGCCCCTCCTTCGTGCACACCAGCTGTCCGCGCTGCGGCGCTGCGGCCAGGCGCGAGACCGACACCATGGACACCTTCGTGGACTCCTCCTGGTACTACCTGCGTTTCATCAACCCCAGGTACGAACTCGGTATGTTCGACCAGGAGCGAGTCCAGCGATGGATGCCGGTGGACCTCTACATTGGCGGCATCGAGCACGCCATCCTCCATCTCCTGTACGCGCGGTTTTTCTACAAGGTGCTCTACGACTTCGGTATGGTGCCGGGAGACGAGCCTTTCCAGGTGCTGTTCAACCAGGGAATGATCGTCGCTGCCTCCGCCACCACCGGCGAGCTGGAAAAGATGTCCAAGTCCAAGGGGAACGTGGTGGCCCCTGACGAGTTGATCGCCCGCTTCGGGGCCGACACCGAACGCGTCTACACCCTGTTCATGGGGCCACCGGAGAAGGAAGCCGAGTGGACCGACGAGGGGGTGATGGGGGCGCACCGCTTCCTGCAGCGGGTGTGGGCCTTGCAGGACGCGGTTGTCAGCCGCCGCGGCATGGCGGGCGACAGGCAGGCCGACGAAAAGCTGACTCTTGCCATGCACCACGCCATCCGACGGGTGCACGAAGATCTGGGTCGATACAAGCCCAACACCGCCATCGCGGCACTCATGGAGCTGAGCAACACCCTCGGCGAATACCACTCCAGTGCCAGCGGTGAGGTGCTGGGGGAAACCTACAGCGCCCTCGTCCGTCTGCTCCATCCCTTCGCTCCCCACATCACCGAGGAGCTGTGGCGCCTGCTGGGGCACGAGCAGTCGCTGCTGCGCAGCGGCTGGCCGCAGTGGGATGCCGAGCTCCTGGCCCGCCAGGACGTGACGCTGGCGGTGCAGGTCAACGGCAAGTTGCGCGCCACGGTGGCGTTGCCGCCAGGCGCGCCGGCGGAGGAGGCCGCCGAGGCGGCCCGGCGGGTGGCCGAGCGCTGGTTGACCGGCAAGGAGGTGGTAAAGGTGGTCCATGTGCCGGATCGGCTGGTGTCCTTCGTGGTGCGGGGGTAGGCGATGAGCATGAGCTGGCGACGCGGCGGTGGCGCCGCCCTGCTGCTGGCCCTGCTCAGCACGGGGTGCGGGTATCATCTGGTGGGAACGGGCTCTTCGGCGTTGCCGGCGCACCTCAAGAGCCTCTACGTTGCCCCGTTTGTCAATCAGACGGTGCGGGCGGAGCTGGATCAGCGGCTGACGGAAGAGGTCACCCAGGAGTGGGTGCGGCGGGGTCGGTTCCAGCTGGTCTCTTCGGCGGAGCAGGCGGACGCCGTGGTCTCGGGAACCATCGTGTCCGCCAGCACCGCCCCGGTGCGCTTCGACGATCAGGGGCGGGTGACCCAGTACCAGCTCACCGTGGCGGCCGATGTACAGATCGTCGATCGCACCGTGGAGCCGCCGCGCACCCTGTGGCGGGACAAGCGCTTCACGCGAACGATCTCGTACGAGGTGGACGTCTCGGCGCTGGATTACTTCGACCGTGAGGTGGAAGCCATGGAACGGGTGGCTCGCGACTTCGCTCGCGGGCTGGTGGTCACCATTCTCGAGGGGTTCTGACCGGCAGGGGCGTCCGAAGACCTAGAGCTGGCCTGGGGTCGGCGTGGAGCGTCATCGCATTGCGAAGAAGTCGCGATGCCACGGCGTTTCTGACTGACCCCGCCGCAACAGCAAGAGTAAGAAGATCTACCAGGTACCGGACTACTTCGCCGCCGCGCTGGTCAGGGCCTGGTCGATGGTGGCCAGCAGCTGCGCCGGGTCCACCGGCTTGTCCAGGAAGGCGTCCGGGCGGTAGTGCTTGAAGCGTTCGAGGAACGCGTGGTAGTCAGCGGAGAGCTTCTCCTGGATACCGCTGACCAGAATCACCGGCAGCCCCGCCAGGGCGGGGTTCTTGCGGATGGCCACGAGGGTGTGGAGGCCCCCCTTCTCCGGCATCATGATGTCCAGCAGGACCACGTCGGGGCGCTGCTGCTCCAGCAGGGCCAGACCGTCGGCCGAACTGTTGGCGGTGCGCACCTGCCATCCCTGGTCAGAAAGTAGTGCCGCCAGGTATGTGGTGATGTCGGGTTCGTCGTCGATGATGACAGCGCTCTTGGCTCCCACGTCCCCTCCCGGTGGCCGGTTGATGGTGCTCCAGATCCCGGCCCGACTGTGACGTTCACTATACCATCATCTCTTCCCGCGGTGCGAGAAAACTTCGCTATCTGAGAGTGATACGGTGAGATTCCGGGAATTCTAATTACTCCTAGTTGACAACTCGGAATTTTGGCGCTATATCAGTCATGTGAAACTCTCCACGAGACCCCGATACGCGCTCAGGCTGATGCTGGAAGTGGCCCGACGAGCAAGCGACGAGCCGGTTTCCCTGGCCACCGTCGCCCGGAACACCCATCTGTCCCGGGCCTACCTGGAGCAGCTCGCCATGGCGCTGCGCAACGCTCGCCTGATGAAGGGGGTGTGCGGGAAGGGGGGAGGTTACAGGCTGGGCCGCGATCCCGCGGACATCACTGTGCGCGAGATTCTCGAGGCGGTGATGGGGCCCATCGCCATCGTGGAGTGCGTGGAGGACCCGGCAAGCTGCATGCTGGCCGAGTTCTGTGAGTGCCGTCCGGTGTACGGCCTGATCAACCAGCGCATCACCGAGGCCTTGTCCAGCTTCACCCTGGCGGACTTGCTGGATTCGGATCGGGTTGCTGGCATGCGGCAACAGCTGGATCGGGAGGCGGTGCAGCAGCGGGGCTGTCCGGCCATTCGAGGGGTTACCCGGGAAGTGGACACGTAACGGCGCCGGGCCGGGAGAGCCGGCACGCCTGGTGGAGGTGCGAGCAATGGAGGAGAGAAAGATCGGCGGGAGGGTGGTGAGGTTGATCCGGGGGGACATCACCGACCTGGAGGTGGAGGCCTTCGTGTTCGACATCACCGCGGACCTGAAGCTGGGCTCGGGGTACGGCGGGGCGATTGCCCAGCGGGGGGGACCGGCGGTTCAGAAGGAACTCGACGCCGCCGGCCACTTGCCAGTCGGTGAGGCGCTCGTCACCACCGCTGGAAACATGAAGGCGAGGTTCATCGTGCACGTGAACGGGCCGAAGTTTCATGAACCCGACACCGAGGGCAAGCTCCGGCGCGCCGTGAGGAGCGCCCTGGCACGAGCCAAGGAGAAGGGAATCAAGGAGATCGCCTTCCCGCCCATCGGCACCGGCCTCTATCAGGTGCCGCTGGACCTCTGTGCCCGCGTCCTCATGGAGGAGATTTCCAGGCACCTGGCCAGCGACACCACCCTGGAGCGGGTGCTGCTGGTCGCCCTGGATTCGCGCGAGTGGGCACCTCTGGCGGCCCAGATTTCGAAAGGAGTCAGCCATGCCGCAGCATGAACCGTCGGCCCTGTTGCACACCGTGGAGATCATTCACTGGATCGCCCTGGGGATCATGGGGGTGGTGTATTCGATCCGCGTCTGGTGGTTGCTGCGCTTCCGCGCCACCCGCGATCGCCAGGCGCCCGGCAATCCGGAGCGCACCAACGCTCGCAAAGGGGCGCTGTACTCCCTGGCCAATGTGGCCATGCCCTGGGCGATGGAGAGCACCCGGCGCAAACCCTTGTTTTATGCCACCTTCGTCCTTTTCCACCTCGGCGTGGTGGCGGGCATTTCGCTGGCGTTCCTGAGCTCGCTGGCGCCGGACCTGGTGGCCAGCCCGGCATACGCGGCGCTCAGCGGCGCGCTGCTGGCGGTGGCGTTCGTGGTGGCGGTGGGCCGTATCGTGCGCCGCCTGACCACCCCCTACCTGCGCCTGATCAGCTCGCCGGACGACTACTTCTCGGTGATCATGCTGACCTTCTGGTTTGCCCTGGGAGTGCTGGCGCAACTCTACCTGGCCGGGGTGGTCCAGGGAGAAGGGTTCCTCGTCGCCTTCCTGATCGCCACCAGCTTCTTCCTCATTTACGTGCCGTTTTCCAAGATTTCCCATTACCTCTACTACCCGTTCACCCGCTACTGGCTCGGGCGGACGCTGGGCCACCGCGGCTCCATGCCGTCGGTGCGGGCCTGAGGCGAGCTGAGGAGAGCAGCCATGAGTTCTGATTCCCGTTCTTACAAGGCTCAGGTTCTGGCGGAGTTGCTGTCCAGGAAGCTGACCCGACCGCTGGTGGCCTCCCTGGTGAGCTGTGTGCACTGCGGCATGTGCCACACCGCCTGCCATTACGCCCTCGCCGATCCCGAGGACCCGCGGATGACCCCCTCGTTCAAGGGGGATCAGCTGCGCAAGATCTTCAAGCGCAACCACGACTGGACCGGCAGTGTGGCGCCGTGGTGGGTGGGCGCCAAGACCCCCATCACCGACGAGGACCTGGAGGCACTGAAGGAAATCGCCTTCGGCACCTGCACCAACTGTCGGCGCTGCACTTTCAACTGCCCCATGGGGGTGGACACCGCCGCCATCAACCGCACCATGCGCGGCCTGCTCACCGCGGTCGGGGTGATGCCCGAGGGGGTGCGGGTGGTCTCCAAGGACCAGTGGGAGATCGGTAACCAGATGGGGGTGCTCAAGGAGGACTATCTGGAGACCCTGGAGTGGCTTTCGGAGGAACTGGTCGCCGAAGTGGGCGACCCGGCCGCGGCCATCCCCATCGACAAGCAGGGCGCCAAGGTGGTCTACGCCATCAACCCCCGCGAGGTGAAGTACGACCCCCGCACCATCACCAACGCGGCATTGATCTTCTACGCCGCCGGCGAGGACTGGACGATGGCCTCCGACTGGTGGGACCAGACCAACTTTGGCCTCTTCTCGGGAGATGACCAGCTGGGGGGCTCGGCCGGACGTCGGCTGTTCGAGCGGGTGGCCGAGCTGGGGGCGGAGAAGCTGGTGATCTCCGAGTGCGGCCACGGCTTCCGCTCCACCCGCTGCGAGGCGCAGAACTGGGCCGGGGTGGACGTGCCCTTCGTCATGGAGAGCGCCGTCGTCACCATGATCAACTACATCAAGGAGGGGCGGATCAAGGTCGACCGCAGCAAGAACGCCATCCCGGTGACCTACCACGACTCCTGCAACCTCGCCCGCAGCTGCGGTATCACCGAAGAGCCGCGGGAGCTGCTGCGGCTGGTGGTGAGCGATTTCCGCGAGATGACCCCCAACCGGCAGGAAAACTTCTGCTGCACCGGCGGCGGGGGGGCGATGTCCATGTCGGAGTACACCCCCCGGCGACTGAAGTCGGCGGTGATCAAGGCAAAGCAAATCGCCGATACCGGGGCGAAGATCGTCGCCACCTCCTGCCATAACTGCGTCGATGGCCTCTCCGACCTCATCAAGTACTACAAGCTGGGGTGCCAGGTGAAACAACTGGTGGACCTCACTGCCGAGGGCCTGGTGCTGGAGGAGTGCGCTGTTCGTAGGACCCCACCGAAGGTGGTCAGTGTGCCCGAGCCGCTGCCTCAGGTGGCTCCGGCGCCGCGACCGGCGCTTCCCCTGGCGGGGCGCACGGTGCTGGTGGTGGACGATGAGGAGGATGCCCGCACGTTCATCGCCACGGTGCTCGAGGACGCGGGCGCCCGCATCGTCTACGCCGCCGACGGCGATGAGGCCATCGCCGTGGCCAGGCGGGAGCGGCCCGACCTCATCACCCTGGACCTGTCCATGCCGGGCAAGGATGGCGTCGAGGCGTTCACCGAGCTGCGGCACGATCCCGAGATCGCCAGCACTCCAGTCTGTATCGTTACCGGCCACCCGGAGTTCCGGAAGGTCATCTACGATCGTCCGGTGGCGCCGCCCGAGGGGTACATGGACAAGCCAGTGGAGGGCGAGGCGCTGGTGAAGAACGTGCGGCGTATCCTCGAAACGGCGCACGCGGCCGCCTGACGGGCTGCTGTCCCGAGGAGGGAGCGATGCGGGATCACTTCGCCCAGTACTTCGAGGAGATGCCCTGTTACCTTTCCGTGCACGATCGTGACTTCCGCATCATCCACGGTAACCAGCGCTTCCGCCGCGACTTCGGAGCTCAAGGCGACTATTGCTACCGCGCCTACAAGGGACGGGACAGTGTGTGCGAGGGATGTCCCGTCGAGAAGACCTTCATCGAGGGCGTACCGCAGATCTCCGAGCAGACCTTGCACACCCGCGACGGGCGGGAGATTCCCGTGCGGGTGCGCACCACTCCCATCCGCGACGAGGCTGGCCAGATCGTCGCGGTGATGGAGATGCACACCGACATCTCCGAGTCCAAACGGCTGCAGGAACAGCTCGCTCATAGTCGGCAGCGGCTGGCGCAGCTGTTCGAAGAGGTCCCTTGCTACCTCTCGGTGCAGGGACCCGACCGCATCATCCAGCACGCCAACCGCCGCTTCCGCGAGACCTTCGGCCCGGCCATCGGCGAGCCGTGCTACCGCGTTTACAAGCACCGGGACGAGCAGTGCATCGTCTGCAACGCCCAGGTGGCCTATCGGGAGGGTAAGCCCTTCGAGCACGAGGAGGTCGTCGTCTCGGCCGACGGCCGCGAGATCAACGTGCTGGTGACCACCGCGCCGTTGCGCAACGCCCGCGGCGAGGTGGAGGCGGTGATCGAAATGGCGGTGGATATCACCCAGATCCGCCAGTTGCAGTCGCAGCTCGCCTCCATTGGTCTGCTCGTAGGCTCCATCTCTCATGGTATCAAGGGATTGCTAACTGGCCTCGACGGCGGGCTGTATCTGGTGAACTCCGGCTTCGAACGGGGCGATGAGGCGCGTCTGAAGAAGGGGTGGGAAATGGTGGTGCGCAACGTCGAGCGCATTCGCTCGATGGTGCTGGATATTCTCTACTACGCCAAGGACCGGGAGCTGGAGGTGGTGGACGTGGACGTGGCGGCGCTGGTCGCTGAGCTGGCGGAGGTGATGGACAAGAAGGCGGCCGACAGCAACGTTGCCCTGCGATTCGACGTCGCTCCCGGGGTGGGCACGCTGCCCGGCGACAGCAAGGCGTTGCGGGCCATGCTGGTCAACATCCTGGAGAACTCCCTGGAGGCCTGCCGCGCCGAGGCGGGCAGGAAGGACCTGCGAGTGACCATGTCCGTGCGCCGGCTGGACCCCTGGTTGGTGATGGTGGTGGAGGACAACGGCATCGGCATGGACCGGGAAACGCGGGAAAAGCTCTTTTCCCTGTTCTTTTCCTCCAAGGGCAGCAAGGGCACCGGTCTGGGTCTGTTCATCGCCAACAAGATCGTCGACAAGCACGGCGGCTCGATCGCCGTGGATTCGGAGGTGGGGCGCGGCAGCCGCTTCGTCATCCGGCTGCCGCTGGAGGCCCGCCCCAGCACCCGGCCGACCGGGGAGCTGGCGCCAATGACCGCCGCGGCAACCGGGAGCTAGGATGGGTCTGCGGCGAATCCTGGTGGTGGACGACGATCCGGACATCCGGGAGTACTTCGCAGCCGTACTCCACGACCATGGCTACGAAGTGGCGGAGGCGGGTGATTCCTCCGCCGCACTGTCCGAGCTGGAGCGCTTCCTTCCCGACGTGGTGATCGTCGATGTGCTGCTCCCCGGGCGCTCCGGGTTGGATCTGCTGGTCAACCTGCGACGCAGCCCGCGCTGGTCGGCCACGCCCCTGGTGGTCGTGACGGGGGTGGATCAGCTCCTCCAGGACGACTGTCAGTCGTACCTGGGGGCCCATGCAGGGGTAGAGGGGCCCGACGCCGTCCTGGGCAAGCCCATCGACCCGAGCACCTTGCTGGCGGTCCTGCGCGCCATCGACGCCCGCCAGGTGCCGGCCTCCTGAGAGGGCGGGCACGCGGCGCCGGCCCGGGGGACGGTGCCTCCCGCGCTGCCCCCCCAGGCGAAGGCGTCAGCGCTCTCCCAGCAGCTCCCTCACCAACGCCTCGGCCCCGTAGACCCTGGCCAGCGCCTCGGTCATGAAGGCGGTGTGCACAGACACCGCCCGGTTGGCGGTGTCGTCGTAGACGAAACGGCCCACCAGACTTTCGATGTTGCCGTCGAAGATGAGGCCGACGAGTTCACCCGCCCGATTGACCACGGGAGAGCCGGAGTTCCCGCCGATGATGTCGTGGGTGGTCACGAAGTTCACCCGCGTGGCCAGGTTCACCCCTTGAGGCGGGTTTGCCCAGCGCGAGGGCAGGTGGAAGGGAGGCCGGAACGAGAAGGAGGCAGCCCGGTCGTACAGACCGTACAGCGTCGTCCACGGTGGTGCCTGGGTACCGTTGTACGGGTAGCCCTTGACGGTGCCGTAGGACAGCCGGAGGGTGAAGGTCGCATCGGGGGGGAGGCTCTTGCCGTACACGGCGAACCTCGCCTTGGCCAGCTTTTCGCCCGCTGCTTGCTGCACGCTGTCAATGTGGTCCTCCTGCCAGCGCCGCAGCTCCCGGAGGTAGGGGTCGACGCGGCGGGCCAGGGCGATCAGTGGGTCAGTGGATGCCTCCACCGCCGCGCTGCCCCCCTCCACCAGCTGCCTGCGAAACGCCGGATCGGCCAGGGCGGTGCCCCGCACTGCCTCCCGCGCCACCTCCTCGGCTGATTTGCCGGTCAGCGCCGCCTTCACGAAGGGATGCTCGGCTCCGAGCGCCTCCAACGACTGTCGGAGGGCGTCCGCCAGGAGCAACTCCTCCAGCTCGGGGTACACCGGGGCAGGGGAGAACATGCGGAACCGCAGCGACTCCAGTTGCGAATCGCGGAACTCCTCCAGACGGTCGGCGTCGGGCTTGCCCACCTCCACCACGTACCGCACGATGGTTTGCGCGAGGCGGGGCAAGCTGCGGCCGCCCAGACGGGCATGGATCAGCTCGGGCCGGCGCGTCAGGGCTTTGGCCTGAGCCGCTGCAATGTCCTCCCAGGCGGAGCCGAACTGCTTCTGCCATACGGGGTTGGATTCCACACGACGGCGGAAATCTGCCTCCTCGGCGGCTTTCTTGCCCAGAATGGCGGGGTTCTTCAGGCCTTCCAGTTCGCCGGTGCGCGCCTTGATGCCGTTCTGGAGACCGAAGATCACGCCCAGCGCCTGGCGCTGCTGCTCGGGGCCGCGGGTGGCGTACGCCTCGCACACCGCCAGCATGCGCTTCATCATCGCCAGGGTGTCGGGGTACACCACGTCGCGCTGGGCTTCCAGCTGTGCCAGGGTGTGCAGTCGATTGGTGGAACCCGGATGGCCCACCACGAAGACCAGCTCCCCATCGCCGGCGCCCGCGGGGTTCCACTTCAGATAGGCGGGACTGGTGATGGGCTGGCCGTTTTCCCAGACGCGGAACAGCGTCATGTCCAGGTTCCAGCGCGGGTAGGTGAAGTTGTCGGGGTCGCCGCCGAAGAAGGCGATCTGTTCCTCGGGGGCGAAGACCAGGCGGACATCGGTGTACTTCTTGTAGCGGTACAGCCAGTACTCCCCCCCGGCGTAGAGGGTGACCACGTCCGAGCGCAGGCCGGTGGCCGCCAGGCTCTCCTTTTCGATGGCGGCGATCGCCGCCTTGCGGGCCTCCATGGCTTCCTTCTCGGCCATGTCGGGCTTGACCGCCGCAGTCACCCGAGAGGTGACGTCCTCCATGCTGACCAGGACGTTGAGCTCCAGATCGGGGCAGGGGATCTCCTCGTCCGGGCGGGTGGCCAGGAATCCCGCGGCGACCAGGTCCCTGTCCTTGGATGACAGCTTCTGCAGCTGTCCCCGCGCCACGTGATGGTTGGTGAGCACCAGCCCGCGGGGGCTGACGAAGGAACCCGAGCCGCCGTCGTTGAAGCGCACCGCCGCCAGGCGCAGCCGCTCCAGCCACTGGGGGCTGGGGGTGAAGTCGTACTTCGCCTTGAGTTGCGCGGTGGGGGGATTGTCCAGAGTCCACATCCCCTCATCGGCGACCACCGGTACTGCAGCAGCTCCGGCGACGATGGCGATCAGCCATGAAATGAGACACTTGCGCATGGATACCACCCTCCTCGCGGCGCCCTCCCCGGACGGGAAGCGGCGCGCCGCGCAGGGTACCCCATCTAGCGGAGGCTGGTATAGCAGGCTCCCCGAAGTGGGTAGCCGGCGATCACGAGAAGGGGCATGTTTGGGCCGTCAGGGCGCACCTGAGGTCCACCGGCTCGACCGACCGCTTCGCCGGAGGAGCTTGACGAGGGGCTGTTACTTCAAGAACTTGATCAAACCAGCGATGATCACCAGCTGGCCCACCCAGAAGAGGAACATCCACTTGATGATTTCGGTCTTGAAGGAGGCCATGTCCACCCGCAGCTTGCCCCCCTCGTCGGTGATGCGGTCGTTGACCCGGGTTTCGGTCTGGGCGAGCTTGACCTCGAGCTTGGCCATCTCGTCGGTGATGCGGCCGTCGAGCTTGGCCATCTCGTCGGTGATGCGGCCATCGAGCCGGGCTTCGGTTTGGGCGAGCTTGACCTCGAGCTTGGTCACCTCGTCGGTGATGCGGCCGTTGAGTTTGCCCACCTCGTCGGTGATGCGACCGTTGAGCTTGCCTATCTCTTCGGTGATGCGGCCATCGAGGCGGGCTTCGGTCTGGGCGAGCCTGGCGTCGAGCCTCGTCTCCACCTCGTCCATGCGCCTGTGGAGCTGCCCTTGCACCTCGGTGAGGCGGGTGGTGAGGCGAACCTCCACCTCGGCGAGGCGGCCCCGCAGATCCGCCACCTCCTCGGTGATGCGGCCATCGAGCCGGGCTTCCGACTCGGCGACCCGGCGGGCGAAGCGCTCCTCGACGAGGGCCACGGCTTGCTCGCTGGTGTCCTTTTCGAGGGCCGAGAGGAGACGGACGAAGTCCTCCACCGCCTCATCCCCGAGGCGCTCGCGAAGCGCAGGCGAGACGGTGAGTACCGCCATGGGCCTCTCCAGTTTTGATGCTAACGGTTTGCAGGAAAGTGTCAAGTTGCCCACCGGGTGGGACCCGACCAGCGGGGGATGAAATTCGGGTAGGGATGTGGCGTCACCGGCTGCCGCCAGGGCACCCGAGTTTCTCTAAAGGGCGGTTTGTCGAGGGCGAAATCCGCTATGCTGCCGACCCCGGCGGCGTCGCCGGGGCCAGGACGAGGGAGGTGAGCATGCGGCGAATCGTGTCGTTGGCAGTGGTGTTGGCGCTGGCTGCGCCGGTGACGGCGGAGGTGGCGCGGCGAGAGCTGGGTCAGCTGGTCATGGAAGGGATTCCGGAGATCCCTCCGGCACTCGAAGAGCGGACGCTGCAGTATCAGGCCAGCCGCTCGGCGGCGGTGGTCGGGTGGGCGGCGGACGGCAACGGGGTCTTTATTTCCACCCGCTTCGGGGAGACCTCCCAGGTGCACTTCGTGGCGACACCTGGCGGCGCGCGGCGGCAGCTGACGTTCTTCCGCGAGCCGGTGGGGCAGGTGGCGGTGTGCCCCGATCCCAGGGCGGGGAGCTTCCTCTACGCCCGCGACGTGGGCGGGGGGGAGTTCTTCCAGCTGTTCATGTTCGACCTCGCCAACGCCTCCTCGACGCTGCTCACCGACGGCCGCTCGCGCAACGGCGGCGCGGTGTGGAACCGGGACGGCTCCGCCTTTGCCTATTCCTCCACCCGGCGCAACGGCCGCGACACCGACGTGTATCTGGCGCTGCGGTCGAACCCACAGCAGGCGAGGGCGATCGTCACCGAGGGCGGGAGCTGGCGGGCGGTGGAGTTTTCCCCCGACGGCACGCGCCTGCTGGTGGTGAAAGGAGTGTCCGCCAACGAGTCGTACCCCTTCGTGTACGACCTCGAGGCGGCGACCTTGACCCCCCTGCACCGGGCCCCCGGGCCGGTGGCCTACGGGGCGGCCACCTGGGCCGCCGATGGACGGCACGTCTACTACACCTCCGATGAGGGCTCCGAGTTCCAGCACCTGCGCCTGCGCGACACCGCGGGCGCCATGGCCGACGAGGTCCTGACCGGGGACATCCCCTGGGATGTGGAGGGGCTGGAGCTCTCGCGCGATGGCCGGACGCTGGCGTTCACCGTCAACGAGGACGGCGTCTCGGCTCTCTACCTCCTGGACACCCGGACGAGGGAGCGGCGCAAGGCGGCGAATCTGCCGGCCGGGCAGGTGTTCGGGCTGCGCTTCCACCCCCGCTCGCCGCAGCTGGCCATGACCATCAACAGCGCCCGCTCCCCTGGCGACGTCTACGTGCTGGACGTGAAGAGCAACCAGCTGGTGCGCTGGACCTACTCGGAGGTGGGGGGACTCGATACCAACCGCTTCGTGGAGCCCACCCTCATTCGCTACCCCACCTTCGATCAGGTGAACGGCCAGCCCCGGCAGATTCCCGCCTTCTACTACCGTCCCAGGGGGGCTGGACCGTTTCCGGTGTTGATCAACATTCACGGCGGACCGGAGGCGCAGTTCATCCCCACCTTCAGCCCCATGCTGCAGTACTACGTCAACGAGCTGGGGATCGCGGTCCTGGCCCCCAACGTGCGGGGTTCGTCGGGGTACGGGAAGACCTACCTCACTCTCGACAACGGCTACCTCAGGGAGGATTCGGTCAAGGACATCGGCGCCCTGCTGGACTGGATCGCTGCGCAGAAGGAGCTGGACGCCTCGCGGGTGGCCGTGATCGGTGGCTCCTACGGCGGCTACATGGTGCTGGCCTCGCTGGTGCACTACAACGACCGTCTGCGCTGCGGCATCGATATCGTCGGGATCTCCAACTTCGTCACCTTCCTCACCAACACCCAGGACTACCGGCGGGATCTGCGCCGGGTGGAGTACGGAGACGAGCAGGATCCCGAGATGCGGGCCTTTTTGGAGCGCATCTCGCCCCTCACCAACGCCCACCGGATCACCAGGCCGCTCTTCGTGGTGCAGGGGCTCAACGACCCCCGGGTGCCGGTGAGCGAGTCGGAGCAGATGGTGCGCACGGTGCGGGCGAACGGCGGCACGGTGTGGTACCTGCTGGCGCGCGATGAGGGGCACGGGTTCCGCAAGCACACCAACCGGACGTTTTATGAGAACGCCGTTGTGCTGTTCCTGCAGCAGTTCCTGGTGAACTAGGCGAACCCCGAGGGGGCGGAAGAACGGGGGCGGCGCCGGCCGCCCTCTTCATTTTTCGCGAGGCCGCAGGACACCCTCTTGACAACCGGAAGCCCGGGCTTTAGTGTATTAGTGTCGTAGTACACTGATGCACCTGGGGAGAAAGGCGTGGCGCTTCGAGTCCAGATTGATCCCACCGATCCCGCCCCCATCTGGCGGCAAATCGAGGAGCAGGTGCGGCAGCTGGTGGGGGCCGGAGTCGTGGCCCCGGCGGCGCCGCTGCCCTCCGTGCGGGATCTCGCCCGCGCGCTGCGCGTCAACCCGGCCACGGTGGCCAAGGCCTACCAGCGGCTGTGCGAGCAGGGGGTGCTGGAGGTCCGGCGGGGGGAAGGCACCTTCGTGGCGGCCCACGTCCCGCGCCAGGACGAGGCGAGGCGCCGGGAGTTGCTGGCCGGGGCAGCCCGCCGCTACGTCGCCGCCGCGGCGGGGGTGGGAGCATCCCAAGAGGAGGCGGTGACGTCGGTGCGGGCCGCCTGGGCCGACGGGCTGGCCGGAGAAAGGGGGGAGGGGTGATGAGCGGATCCCAAGGAGAGGACGGGGTGGGGGGCTGGGTCGCAGCTTTCTCGGGCTCCACCGTGCGCTACCGCCGCCGTCTGGCGGTGGATGGAGTCACCCTGAAAGTTTCCCGAGGGCAGGTGTACGCCCTGCTGGGTCGCAACGGCGCCGGCAAGTCATCCCTGGTGCGCTGCCTGCTGGGTCAGCAGCGGCTCACCGCGGGGCGGGCGCTGCTGTTCGGGGAGGATGCCTGGGCCAGCCGGCCACGGGCGATGGCGCGGGTGGGCGTCGTGCCGGAGGAGTCGGATCTCCCGCCGGATCTCGATGCCGATACCCTGGTGGCGTGGTGCCAGCGGGTCTATCCCCGCTGGGATGATGCCCGGGTGAGGCAGCGGCTGCGCCGCACGGGAGTCCCGCCCCGGACCCCGGTCAATCGCCTGTCGCGGGGCCAGCGCACCCAGCTGGCGCTCACCCTGGCCCTGGGGCACGGCCCCGAGCTGCTGATCCTGGACGACCCGACCCTGGGGCTGGATGCGGTGGCCCGGCGGGAGGTCTGGGACACCCTCATCGGCGAGCTGGCCGACCGGGGTACCACCGTGTTTCTCGCCACCCACGACCTGGCCGGGGTGGCGGGGGTGGCCGACCGGGTGGGCATTCTCGTGGAGGGAAGGCTGGCCCTGGACGAGGAGGTGGATGCCCTGCGCGCCCGCCTGCGCCGGCGGGCAGCACCAGCCGGCGCCCCCTGGCAGGCGCTGGCTCCCATGGGAATCCTGTCGTGCCAGGAGGCCCTGGGCGGGGTCGAGGTGGTGGTGGAGCGGTTCGACGACGCTCTTCTCGCCGCCGTGGGCGGAGGGCCGCTGGAGGTGCAGGCGCTGACGCTGGAGGAGACTTTCGTGGCGGTGACGACCGGTCAGGCCGGGGGAGGTGCGCCATGAGGGGTGTGGGGGCGGTGCTGCGCAAGGAGCTGTCTCGACGGTCCCAGGTCTTTCTCGTTGGCGGGGTGGCCGGGGTGCTGGCGCTGCTGGGCCCGTGGGTGCCCCCCTTGCGGGGCGAGACGGCCAACGACGCCCGCCTGCTGGTGGCCACCGCGCTGGCGGTCGCCATGATGGCGGGCACGGCGCTGGTGCACGGCGCCACCTCGGTGGCCGGGGAGCTGCGCGGGCGGTGCCTGAGCTTTCTCTTCTCCCGCCCGCTGTCGGGGACCGCCATCTGGGCGGGCAAATCACTGGCCGGACTGGTGTTGTCGCTGGGAGGCGGGGTGCTGGCGATGGCGCCGGTCAGTTTCTTGGCGCCAGGCGGGTTGGCCTGGGTGCGCTGGGAGGTGGCCGTCTGGGCCATCGCCGGAGTGGTGGCCGTCGGGACGGCGGCGCAGCTGGTGGGGGTGGCGCTGGTTTCGCGGTCATGGCTGCTGGTCCTGGATGCGGTGGCCCTGGCCGGGGCGGTGGGGGCAACTCTCGCCGTTGCCGCCTCCCTGTGGGCCAGCGAGGCGCCGGTGGTGGTCGCTGTCGCCGCCGTTACCGGCGCTGCCGCGACCCTCGTGGTGTTGCTGGTGGCGAGCTGGGCGCAGGTGGCGCACGGCCGCTGCAGCGCCAGCCGCGCCCACGGCGCCCAGTCGCTGGTCTTGTGGGCCGGGGTGGCCTGCATCCTGGTACCCCTGGCCGGCTACACGCTGTTCCTGCGCTCCGCCACCCCGGCCAGCCTGCGCACGGTGACGACGTTGCAGCCGGGACCCGACCAGTGGGTGGTCGTTGCCGGTGTCACCCGCGGCCGGGGCGACTACCGCCCCGCCTTTCTGCTCGACGTGGCCTCCGGTCAGTTCCTGCGCCTGCTCCCCTCGGAGCATTCGGTGTTGGACCTGGTCTTCTCCGGCGATGGCCGCAGGGTGGCCTGGTTGGCGCCGGCGGGCAGCAGTCGGCAGACCTGGCAGGTGCGGCTCGCCTTGCTGGACATCCAGCCGCCGGAGGTCCGGGAAACGCCGCTCGTGTTTTCGGCCAAGGAGCTGCCCAGGCGCCTGTGCTTCTCCCCCGATGGGAGCTTTCTGGCGTTCGTGGAGGGTCGCGACGCGGTGGCCTACCGCCTGGAAGACTGGCGTGAGGTGGGTCGGGTGAGGCTGTACACCCCGGCCACCGCTCGCCTGGCGTTCAGCGGGCCGGAGACGATCCGGGTGGAGCAATGGAAGCCCGGCGGCGGTGAGGAGGATGGTGAGCTGACCATCGCCCGCTGGGAGTTGAGCAGCGGGAGGTTCACGGAAACCGGCCGGGTGGCGGCTGACCCGACGAGTTTCCATCTCTCCATCCTCGATCTGGCGACCAACCGCATGATCGTGGGGTGGCGAACGGTGGGGGAGCGCGAGCTGCGGCTGTGCGACGCCACCACGGGGGAGATCCGCGCGGTCCTCGGCCGCTGGCCCGCCAACCGGGTCGCCGGGGTTCTCTTCCTGGCCGACGGGCGGCTGGTGCTGGAGGCCAGGGGCAAGGAGGGCGCGCGCCTGCGGGTCTTCGATCCCGCCGGTCACCAGCTGGCGGAGCTGCCCGCGGGCGAGCGGGAGCGGGTGATCCCGTGCGGGGAGCTGGTGCGGGGAGTGGTGCTGATCAAGACGGTGGACTCCCGGGTCGGTGAGGGCGACCCCCTGGACTCACCCTCGGGCTTCCTCCTGGAGCTGGAGACCGGCATCCTGCGCCCCCTGCCAGCCGGCCGTGTGCCGGCGGTGTGTGGAATCCTGTGGCGGTGGGGGGGAGACCGCCCTCGGGTGAACAACCTCGGGGCGCGGCTGCTGCTCACTCCCCTAGGGGCGATCGAGGTGCTGGATCCCGCCACCGGCGCCACTCGCCCCCTGCTGGGCACCGACGGTCAGTTGTAGCGGGTGGGGTCGCCGGTGGGGACGTCCTCGGCCGGGTGATCGGCGGGGCCCGACGGGCCCGCCTCCTCGGCTGCCCAGCGGGCGCGCAGCTGGGCGTCCCGCTGGCGGCGGCGGCGGATGGCCAGGAGGGCGAGCAGGGTGATGCCCATCCACAGCGCCGCCGAGGAGGTGAGAAACGGCACCCAGGTGGTCCAGAAAGCATCGGTGCGGAAGAAGCGCCGCTCGAAGCTGGCCAGGGAGACGCCGGTGACGGCCCGGAAGGCGTCGGGCAGGTCGTCGCCGGCGGCCAGGCGCGCCAGCAGGCGCGCCACTGCCCCGGGGCCGTGGCGGCGCTCCAGCGCCCGCACCACGGCGGCAGAGAGGGCGTAGGCCCGCGCCACCTGCCGGGGGCCGGCGTGAAAGGCGGCGTCCAGCTCCCGGAAGGAGCGGGGACCGGGTCCGATCACTGCGGCGGCGTAGCGGGCCCGATCCTCGAGGCCCCACTCCCGCGCCGCCACCGTGGCGATCCCCTCGGCCAGCCAGGTGGGGAGTGGGCGGTGACCGGCGGCGCGGGAGGCCAGCACATGGGCCACCTCGTGGCGCAGCAGCACCTCGAGGTTGCGGTCGGGGTAGGAGGGCACGCGCCCCGGGAAGAGCACGACCTCGCCCAGGACCGGCTGGGCGTAGCCGGCCACCCAGGAGGGGGCACGGCGGGCCAGCTCGCTGTCCTCGCCCGCCAGGACGACGCGCACGGGGGGGCCGAAGCGGTCGAGCCCGACCAGGGCCAGCACCTCGGCGAAACTGTCGTCAACCAGCACGCCGAGACGGGCGGCGGCGGCGTGCAGGGAGGGGGGCGCCTCGATGGTGAGGGTGGCCCCGGCCAGGGAGGCGGCGGCCGCCACCAGGGTGCCGGCCACCAGGAGGCGAGGGAGGGCCCTGCCGCTCACCGGTTGCCGGCCCGCCCGGCGAACCAGCGGGCGGTGCGCTCGAGCCCCTCCTCCAGGGTGACCGCCAGCCGCACCCCCAGGCGATCCTCCAGGCGACGGCTGGAGATGGCGGAGCGCCGCTGCTCGCCCGGCTTGGCCGGCCCGTGCACCGGCGGGCGATCGAGGCCCAGGGCCGCCGCCAGCAGCCGGTAGAGCTCCACCACGGTGGTCTCCCGGCCGGTGCCGACGTTGAAGACCTCGAAGCCCGGACGGCCCACGGCGGCCAGGTTGGCCGCCACCACGTCGCCCACGTACACGTAGTCGCGGGTCTGCAGGCCGTCCCCGTTGATGACGGCCTGCCGCCCGGCCAGCAACCGGTCGAGAAAGATCGCCACCACGCCCGCCTCCCCGTGGGGGTTCTGGCGCGGTCCATAGACGTTGGCGTAGCGCAGGCAGGTGGCCGACAGGCCGTACTCGCGATGGTAGTAATAGAGGTAATGTTCCACCGCCAGCTTGGCGACCCCGTAGGGGGACAGCGGCCAGGCCGGGTGCTCCTCGTCGGCGGGGTAGACCTGCTGGTCGCCGTAGATGGCGCCGCCGGTGGAGGCGAAGATGACCTGCTCGAGGCCGCCCCGCCGCCCCGCCTCGAGCAGATTCAGGGAACCCTGGACGTTCACCTGGGCGTCGAACACCGGATCGTCGACCGAGCGCCGCACGTCCATCTGGGCGGCGTGGTGGACGAGGATCTCGACCCCGGCACCGGCCAGCAGCTCGGCGGCCTCGGCCGAGCGGATGTCCAGCTGGTGGAACTCCGCCCCCGCCGGGAGGTTTTCCTTGCGGCCGCTGGACAGGTCGTCGACAATGAGCACCCGGTGGCCGGCGGCCAGCAGCGCCTCGGCCACGTGGGAGCCGATGAAGCCGGCTCCGCCGGTGACGCAAATGGTGCGACGGGACATGTTCGCCACCCTTTCTTCCATGGAGGTGCTGGCCCTCGACTGCCTGGCGCCGGAATTCTACCAACGGCCCACCGTGGAGGTCGCCCGGGACTTGCTGGGGTCGCTGCTGGTTCGCCGTCTGAAGGAAGGACTGGTGGCAGTGCGCCTGACAGAGGTGGAGGCCTATCTGGGTGAGGGCGATCCGGCGGCCCACACCTACCGCGGCAGGCGCACGGCGCGCAACGCCTCCATGTGGGAGGAAGGCGGACGGCTTTATGTGTACTTCACCTACGGCCTGCACCACTGCGCCAACGTGGTGACCGGGCGGGCAGGCGAGGGGGAGGCGGTGCTGC
>JABRVY010000148.1:0-3968 GCA_039961755.1 Acidobacteriota bacterium
ACCCGGCGGTCCTCCCCGGCGCTGGCGCTCCCCCCGCTACCGGTCCGACCGCCGCGGACAGCGAGGTGGACGACAGCTCGCTCACCTACGTCACCTCGCCCATCGTCGGCACCTTCTACCGTTCCCCCAACCCCGAGGCGGAACCCTACGTGAAAGTCGGGGACCGGGTGGAGAAGGGCCAGGTGCTCTGCATCGTCGAGGCCATGAAGCTGATGAACGAGATCGAGTCGGACGTCTCCGGTACGGTGGTCAAGATCTTCCCGGAGAACGGCCAGCCGGTGGAATTCGGCGAGCGCCTGTTCGCCATCCGGCCGTAGAGGGCGCTTGCGACCGATGATCCAGAAGGTCCTGATCGCTAACCGCGGGGAAATCGCCCTGCGCATCATTGCCGCCTGCCGGGAACTGGGGCTCGGCACGGTGGCGGTGTTCTCCGAGGCGGACCGCACCTCCCAGCACGTGCGCATGGCCGACGAGGCGGTGTGCATCGGGCCGCCCTCCTCCAAGGCCTCCTATCTCAACGTCACGGCGGTGCTGTCGGCGGCGGAGATCAGCGGCGCCGACGCTGTCCACCCCGGCTACGGCTTCCTGGCGGAAAACGCCGCCTTTGCTGAAATGGTGCAGGAGTGCGGGCTCACCTGGGTGGGACCGCCACCTTCCGCCATTCGCCTGATGGGCGACAAGGCGACCGCGCGGCGTACGGTGGCCGAGCGGGGGGTGCCGGTGCTGCCGGGGTCGGCCACTCCCCTCACCTCCCGGGAGGAAGCGGTTCGCCTGGCCTACGAGGTGGGTTTCCCCGTCATTCTCAAGGCCTCGGCGGGCGGCGGGGGCAAGGGTATGCGCGTCGCCAACGACGAGCGCGAGCTGCGGCACGCCTTTGACACCGCTCGCCACGAGGCGGAGCGCGCCTTCGGCGTGGCCGATGTGTACCTGGAGAAGTACCTCACCGCCCCGCGCCACATCGAGATCCAGGTGATGGCGGATGGGTTCGGCCGTGTGGTGGCCATTGGCGAGCGCGAGTGCTCCATCCAGCGCCGCCACCAGAAGCTCATCGAGGAGGCTCCGTCGGTGGTGGTGGACGAGGAGCTGCGGCGGGCGATGTGCGACGCCGCCGCCGCCGCCGCCCAGGCGGTGGGTTACCGCAGCGCCGGCACCGTGGAGTTCCTCTACGATCAGGGCAAGTTCTACTTCATGGAGATGAACACTCGCATCCAGGTGGAGCACCCGGTGACCGAGGAGGTGACGGGCCTCGATCTGGTGGTGGAGCAGCTCAACGTGGCCGCCGGCAAGCCGCTGTCGTTCCGGCGGCGACCCAAGCTCGTCGGGCACGCCATCGAGTTCCGCATCAACGCCGAGGATCCGGTGACCTTTGCCCCTTCGCCGGGGCAGATCACCGACCTGGCTCTGCCGGTGGGTCCGGGTATCCGTCTGGAGACGCACATCTACTCGGGTTACCGGGTGCCACCCCACTACGACTCCCTGCTGGCCAAGCTCATCGTGCGGGGCCGGGACCGCGCTGAGGCGATCACTCGCTCGCGCCGGGCCCTGGCGATGTTCCTGGTGGGCGGTGTCAAGACCTCCATCCCTCTACACCAGCGAATCATTCAAGATCCCGACTTCCAGGAAGGACGCCTGTCGACCCGCTTCATGGAGCGCTTCGCCGCCGCCGGCGGGTGAGGGGGTCGGATATCGCGGCCGGGAGATGCGCGTCTTTCTGGTGGGGTTCATGGGGGCCGGCAAGTCCAGCGTCGGACGGGCGCTGGCACGACAGGCGCAGACCCTCTTTGTCGATCTGGATGAGCGGCTGGAGGCGGTCTTCGGCGCCCGGGTGGCGGAGATTTTCGCCGCCCACGGGGAGGCTGCCTTCCGCGCCGAGGAGTCCCGCCAGCTGGCGCGATGCGGCCGATTTGCCAACGTCGTGGTGGCAACGGGAGGGGGGACGTTCGTGAGCGAGGTCAACCGCGCCACCATTCGCCGGCTGGGGGTGTCGGTGCACCTGGAGGTGAGCTGGGGCGAGGTGTTGCGGCGGCTACCCGGCAAGCGCGCCGAGCGGCCGCTGTTCTCGTCTCCAGAACAGGCACATCGGCTGTACCTCGAGCGCTTGCCCGCCTATCGCCAGGCGGATGTCAGCGTGCGCGCCCACGAGGGGGAGACGCCGGAACTGTTGGCG
The DNA here is from genome assembly GCA_039961755.1 of Acidobacteriota bacterium. Taxonomy (GTDB): domain Bacteria; phylum Acidobacteriota; class Thermoanaerobaculia; order Thermoanaerobaculales; family Thermoanaerobaculaceae; genus CALEVZ01. The sequence continues at coordinate 2,168 of JABRVY010000148.1, forward strand.
GCGCGAATCGCGTTGTTACTACGGGGTGGGGCGTGAGGTACCTGGTCCTTTCCGACGTCCACGCGAATCTGGAGGCGCTGCGCGCCGTGCTGGCCCACGCCGCACGCAAGAGCCGCGACGCGGTGCTGTTCCTGGGGGACGCGGTGGGGTACGGGGGGGCGCCGAATCAGGTCCTGGAGCTGTTGCGGGGGCTCAAAGGCCGGGTGGTGTCGGTGCGCGGCAACCACGACCGGGTCACTCTGGACGCCTCCCAGGGGGCAGTGTTCTTCAACTACCACGCCCGCCGGGCGGTGGAGTGGGCGGCGGGCGTGCTCACCCCGGGCAACCGCGCCTTTCTCAAACGCTTGCCTCAAGGGCCCCTGGATGTGGGTGACGGGATCGCCATCTGCCACGGCTCCCCGGCCGATGAGGACGAGTATCTGCTGACAGAAATGGAAGCGTTGGAAGGGTTTCGCGCAACCAGCGCGTTCGTCACCTTCTTCGGGCACTCCCACGTCCCCTGGGTCTTCGAGCAGGCGAGCGAAAATGAGCGACTGTCTCTGGCGGGATACCCGCTACGGGGCACGCGCGTCACCGTCGACCTCCATCCCGACCGGCAGTACCTCATCAACCCGGGTTCGGTGGGCCAGCCCCGCGATCGCGATCCCCGCGCTTCCTACGCCGTCTACGACAGCCGGCTGCGGCGCCTGTCCCTCTACCGCGTTCCCTACGACGTGGCCGGCGCCCGCCGCCGCATCATCGCCGCCGGCCTGCCCCAGGTGCTCGCCGACCGGCTCCTGCACGGGGCGTAGGGAAGTGGGAGGGCCAGGGGCCGTCGCGGCGAGACGGGGGGCACAGCACCGGCCCCTGTCCGTGCCCGTGTCCGCGCCCGTGTCCATGCCTGTGTCCGTGCCTGTGTCCGTGACCGTGTCAGTGTCCCCGTCTCTGGACCCGTGACCGAGAGGAGGCTGGTGATGAGAGTGCTGGTGTCGAGTGCTGTGCTGCTGGTGGCCATGGGGGCGCAGGGGGCGCAGCCGGAGCAGGGAACCACCCTGAAGGGGCGGGCGACGCTCCTGGCCCTGCGCGATGCCCGATCCGCCGACCTGGCGCAGCTGGTGCCGCTGGCCGCCGCCAGCGATGGCGCGGTGAGGGCTGGGGTCGCGGCGCACCTGGGGAGCGTCCCGTTTGCCAGCGGCGCGCCGGTGGTGGGCCGCTTGCTGCAGGACGGCGACCCGGCGGTGCGGGCGGCGGCGGCCATGGCGGCGGGGCGGCTGCTCCAGGCGCTGCCCCAAGGGGAGCCGCGTCGGCGCGGTCTGGCGCGCGCCCTGAGGGACACCCTGCGGGGGGATGACGATCCCGGCGTGCGAGCCGCCGCGGCCTGGGGGGTGGCAGCGGCGGGCGGTGAGGGAGCCGAGTCGGAGCTGCTCCGTGCCCTGGATAGGGACCGGAGCGCCGCGGTGCGCGCGGCGGTGCTGCGGGAGCTGTGGCGACTGCCGGGAGCGGGGTGGGTAGGTGCCGCGGCGGCCGCCGTGGATGGCAGCCGCACGGTGGAGGAGCGCTTCGCGGCGACCTGGTCGCTGGTGCGCTCCCGCCCGGCAGAGGGCTCACCGGCGGCCGCGGCGCTGCGCAGGGCCGCCAGCGACCGCGAGGGCGGGGTGCGGGCGGTGGCGCTGTCAGCGGGGCGCCGCGGCGCCACGGCAGACCTGTGGGATCTGCTGGTGAGCGGGGCGCTGGACGAGGACCCTCAGGTGCGGCGGGCGGCACTGGACAGCCTGGTGGCAGTGCTGGAGCGGGAGGGGCGGGGGCGCGTCCTGCCCGAGGC
>JABRVY010000149.1:0-4994 GCA_039961755.1 Acidobacteriota bacterium
AGTCCGCTGACCGCGGCGGGGGCCAGGGAGACCTCCAGCAGCTCCGCCAGCTCCTCGCGGGTGAGCTTGCCCAGTACGTCGGCGGTGGGGGCCACCACCTCCCGGGCCAGGGAGCGCTTGCTCTCCAGGAGGGCCTCGATGCGCTCCTCGATGGTGTTCACGGTGACCAGCTTGACGACCCGCACGGGGTTGAGCTGGCCGATGCGGTGCACGCGGTCGGAGGCCTGGTCCTCCCGCGCCGGGTTCCACCAGCGGTCGTAGTGGATGACCACCGAGGCGGCGGTGAGGTCGATGCCCACCCCGCTGGCCAGCAGGCTGGCGAGGAGGATCCTCTCCTCCCCGCCCCGGTTGAAGCGCTCCACCACGGCAGCCCGCTGCCGCGTCTGCCCGGTCATGGTGAGGTGGGGCAGGCGCCGCCGGGCGAGGTGCCGGGACAGCAGGTCGATCATGGCCACGTACTGGGAAAACACCACCACCCGGCGGCCGGCCTCCAGCGCTTCGTCCAGCGCCTCGTCCAGCACCTCGTACTTGCCGGGCGCCGCCCCACCCCAGGAGGGCTCCACCAGGGCGGGGTGATCGCAGATCTGCTTGAGCCGGGAGAGCAGGGCAAAGATATGGATATACGGCACGTCCTGCTGGCGATCGGCGAGCAGGGGGGCGAGGGCGCGGCGCCCCTGGTCGTGCATCTGGCGGTACAGCACCCCCTGCTCGGGGGTGAGGGGACAGTAGACGATGTCCTCGCTCTTCGGGGGCAGGTCGCGGAGCACCTCGGCCTTGACCCGGCGCAGGACGAAGGGCGCCAGCTGCCGCTGCAGCTGCTCCAGCTGGCTGGAGGAGGGAGCGCGGTAGGTGGCGGCAAAGGCCCGCTGGCTGCCCAGGTACCCGGGGAGGACCAGGTCCATCACCGACCACAGCTCCGCTAGGTTGTTCTCGATGGGGGTGCCGGTGAGGGCCACCCGCACCCGGGCGGGGAACGCCTTGACGGCGCGAGCCCCCTTGGTGGCGGCGTTCTTGAGGCGCTGCGCCTCGTCGAAGATGGCCAGCCGCCAGGGAACGGCGGCCAGCTGCGCCAGGGAGCGCACCGCCACCTCGTAGGTGGTGAGCACCACGCCCCCGCCGTTGGCCGGCAACTGGCGGTCAGGCCCGTGGTAGAGGCTCACTGGCAGCCGAGGGGCGAAACGCTGCAGCAGGTGATGCCAGTGCTCCAGGACGCCGCGTGGACAGACCACCAGCGCCCGGGCCTGGGGATACTGTTCGTGCACGGAACACAGCAGAGCCATTGCCTGGTGGGTCTTGCCCAGTCCCATCTCGTCGGCCAGCAAGCCCCCCAGCCCCGCCTCGCTCAACCGCCTGAGCCAGGCGTACCCCTGCCGCTGGTAGGGGCGAAGGTGCGAGGCGAGGCTCGGCGGCAGGGGCGCCTCTGGGGGAGGGGTGAGCACGGCGTCCACCAGGGCGGCCACAGCCTCAGCGCTGGTGCGCACCGGCACGCGCAGGTCGGCGGCGGCCCGCAGCAGCGCCAGGGTGTCCCCCTCCAGCACTCCGCGCCGGGCCTTGAAGCCCGCCCGCTCCAGGGGCTGGAGGTCGGGGGCCAGCAGCACGCCGCCCTCGCCAGTGATGAATCGGTGGCGTACGACGCGAGCCGACTCCGCCACCGACAGTCTCTGCTCGGCGTTCGCCAGCAGCGGACGTAGGCGCAGGCGGCGATCCTCCGTCTCCTCCACCTCCAGGGCAGCGGTGGTGGCCCGGGTGGGCAGCGTTCTCGCCGCCAGGGTACCGACCGGTCGGTACCAGGGCTTGCCCAGGGCGGCCACGTGGTCCACGGCGAGGAAGCGCTCCGCCGCCGCGCCGGTGAGGGTGCGCCGCCCCCGGCAGAAAACCCCCGCTGCCTCGGCGGGCAGGGGGCGCAGGCGGAAGAAGGTGTCGCCCTCTCGCAGCCAGCCGCCGGAGGGCGCTGGCGCGTCGGCGGGGAGGGGGATCTGCCGTCCTCCCGCGCCCTCCCCCACCGGCTCCAGCACCAGCGTGCCATCGGCCGGGACAGAGGCCAGCAGGACCGGCTGCAGCGGCGTCGGCGAGACCGACAGCTGGGCCAGCTCTCCCTCGAGGGTGAAAGGGGGCAGGTTGGCCCGCGCGGCCAGCAGGTCGGGCAGCACCCGCACCGGCAGACCTACCACCCGGCGGGCGCCCGACGAGGTGGTGAGCTGCAGCTCCAGGCGTTCGCCGGCGGCAACGAGCCGGGCACCGCCGGGCCCCTGCAGTTGCAACTGGTAGCGCAGCCCTTCCAGGATCTCGGTGACGCCGAGCTGGTCCCCCAGCTCCAGGTACGGAACCGTCCCCTTCTTGGGCGGCAAGAACTTCTGACCTCCCTGGGCCCGCCAGGTGGTGCCCACCCCCATGCGCAGCATGGCGGTGCGCAGCTCGACCCATTTCAGGAGCACGGCCGCGGCGTGGCCACACGGGGAACTGGAAGGGGGGCAGAGACTGCAACGGTGCGTCAGCCGGCCGCCCATCTCCTCCACGAGCACGCGGCAGAGGGGGTCGCTGGTTACCCCTTCGAGGACGTCACCGGCCCACAGGAGCTGCGCCACCAGGCCCCTCTGCAGCAACTGCGCACCGTCTTCGGCGTCCCGGCGGGTGAGCAGCCCGAGCACCCGTCCCAGGGTAGCTGTGGCAAACCAGTCGCCCGCTCCCCGGTTCTCCTTCGAGCTCGCCACGGCCGCACATGCTACCAGCACAGCGGCGGGGTGAGGTCGCCGTGGCTGAGGGAGGCGAGAGGGCCGGATCGAGATCGATGGCCGTCGTCAACAAGGGCTCGGGGCAACGCAGGAGATCACGTTGACGCGATGCGGCAAAGAGGGGTTGACAACTTTGCCGCAATGCGGTATATTATTGATCGTCGAATGCCGCAACGCGGCAGGAGGCGCGGGGAGGCGGACACCATGATCCGACTGATCAAGAGATACGGCAGCCGCAAGTTGTACGACACCGAAGAAAGCCGTTACGTCCATCTGGAGGAGCTGGCGGTGTGGATCCGCCAGGGCCAGGAGCTCAAGGTGGTGGACAACACCACAGGCGAGGATGTCACCGCCCAGACGCTCACCCAGATCATCTCGGAGGAGGGCCGGCGGGGGCGCTCGGCGCTGCCAGAAAGCGTGCTGCACGAGATCATCCGCTTCGGCCAGCACGCCGTGAGCGAGGGGGTGGGGCGGCTGCAAACGGGGGTGGATCGGGTGGTGCGCGCCTCGGTGGATCGCCTGGCGCCCATCCGGCAAGCTCGCGAGGAGATGGACCAGCTGCGGCGGCGGCTGGCGGAACTGGAAAGCTCTCTGCAGGAGATCGAAAGCGCGCGCGATCTCTCGGACACCCCCCGACGGCGACCGACGACGGCCAGGGCGGCGAGGAAGTCGGTCAAGCCCTCCGGGGCGGAGTCGTAGCAGGGAGGATCGTTGGAAAACCCCGGCGCGCTCGAGCCAGCGTGGGTTCGGCGGGCCGGCAGCACTGAACCGCTCAGCGAACTTTGACGACGGAGGTGAGAGATGAAAAAGTCCAGGGATATGCAGGAGGAACTCAGGGAGTCGGCGCACAAGATCTGGCTCGCCGGGATGGGCGCCCTGGCGGTGGCGGGGGAAGAGGGCAAGACCCTGTTTCAGACCCTCGTGGCCAAGGGCATGGAGATCGAGGACCGCAGCAAGGGGCAGGTGGACAAGGTGAAGGGCAAGCTGCAGGACGCCAAGGCCGGCGTGGGGGTGATGCTGGGCCGTCTGCAGGAGGGCGTGGACGAGCAGGTGAGCGCCGCGCTGGCCAAGCTGGGCGTACCCACCCGCAAGGAGATCGCGGCCCTGACCAAGCGCGTCGAGGAGCTCTCCAAGGCCATCGAAAAGATGAAGAAGGCGGCAGCGCCCGCACCCAAGCCCAAGAAGCCGGCCGCCGCACCAGCCGAATCGGCAGAGTGAGCGCGCCAGGCCACCACGGGTGACGCATCGCAGGGCCGCCCCGAGCCGGGCGGCCCGCAGTTTGCGCGCGAACCGCACGCTCGCACGGGCACACCGGCACCGGCACTGTCCCTGACACGGTCACGGACTCGGACACGGACTCGGACACGGACTCGCACACGGGCACCGTCACTGGGCCGGCTGTGCCCGGCCGTGCGGGCCAGAGGCCCGCGCACCCAGGCTCGGTCACGGTCACCGACCCGGGCACCGACCCGGGCACCGACCCGGGCACGGACACGGACACGGGCGACAGCGGCGGCGCGGGCACTGGCCCTGGGCGCTGGCGATGCCGCGGTGCGCGGCCCGGTTTCCTCCCGTTCGTTCTCTCGGGATGCCGATAGCCGCCGGGTCGGCCGGCGTCAAGGGCTGGTGCCGCCCTGCGGGCGGTCGCCTGCGGCGCCCCTTGACCCCGGCCTCCCCGGCGGCTGGTGGGGGTTCATGAACGAACGGGAGGAAACCGTGCCAGCCACACCCCCTCGCCCTCTCCCACCTGCCCAGGCCCGGGCCCTCGAGGCCGCCGCCGGGGCCCTCACACTTGCCGCCTCGGTCAAGCCCCCCTTCAGGCCCATCGCCGAGCAGGTGATCCGCGCTGCAGCGTCGGTGCCCGCCAACGTCGCCGAGGGTCAGGGCCGCTCGGGTCAGGACCGCCTGTACCACTGGCGGGTGGCCTACGGCTCGGCCCGGGAGCTTGAGGTGCACCTCACCCTCCTCGCCGACGCCGGTGCCATCGACCGCCCCGCCGCGGCCCGGCTGCTGGCGCAGCTCGACGAGGTGCGGGCCATGCTGGGGCGGATGACCCACCCCCGCTGACACGGTTACCGGGCACAGACACCGACACGGACAGGGACACGGGCACGGACACCGGGCCGGCCGAGGCAAATCGCACCCACCCTGAGAGCGGGCCGGAGGCCCGCGCACCCAGGGCCACGGCCACGGTCACGGTCACCGACACGGTCACGGGCACTGCCATGCCTATCTCGAAATCGCTACGAATAGCGGTACCTG
>JABRVY010000150.1:0-3350 GCA_039961755.1 Acidobacteriota bacterium
CCTTGTAGGTGTCCGTGGCCGGACCGCCCCGGGCCCCCCGCACCCGCACCCGGTCCGCCCCCTCCTGCTCCAGGTGCACCGAAGCGAAATCGGCGACGCCATCAGGGGTGATGTAGCGGCGTGGATCCCCCATCTCGTACAGCAGCTGCTCGGACACCGTGCCGATCGACACCAACCCGCCCGTACCCGGATGCTTGGTGACCACGAAAGAGCCGTCCTCCTCGCACTCCACGATGGGGTAACCCACGTCCCAGAGTGCCGGGACCTCCCACCAGCGCGAGTAGTTGCCGCCGGTCACCTGGGCGCCGCACTCGATCAGGTGGCCGGCAATGGTGCCCGCCGCCAGGCGGTCCCAATCGTCCACCGCCCACCCGAACTCGTGGATGAGGGGCCCCAGCGCCAGCGAGGTGTCGGTGATGCGCCCGGCCAGCACGATCTGCGCCCCCGCCGCCAGCGCCGCCGCCACCGGCCGCGCCCCCAGGTAGGCGTTGGCGGAAAGGATCTTGTTGTGCTCCACCTGGCACAGCTGCTCACCGGTTTCCATGTGCACCAGGTGATGCCCGGCCCGGCACAGCTCGCCCAGGCGCGGCAGCAGATCGTCCCCCTCCACGATCCCCACCACGAGGCCGCGAAAGCCCATCTCCCGCGCCACCTTCAGCACCTCGTCCCGGCATGCGGCCGGATTGAGGCCACCGGCGTTGGTGATTACCCTCACCCGGCCGGCCACGATCTCCGGCAGGGCCCGCCGCAGGAAGGCGATGAAGTCGGTGGCGTACCCCTTGCCGGGGTCGCGCAGGCGCTGGCGCATCATGATGGAAAGCGTCACCTCGGCCAGGTAGTCGAGCCCCAGGTAGTCCAAGGGCCCGCCGTGGAGCAGGTTCACCGCCGCGTCCGGGGAGTCCCCCCAGAACCCCTGGCCGTTGCCGATGCGTACGACCCGTCCCATGAATCCCCCCTTGTCGCGGTGATTGTACGCAACCGCGCCACCAGCGAGGGGCCTGTGGTACCCTCCCCGATCGGGGGTGGGAGTGCAGCAGCACGTCAGGCACGTCCTCGCCGGTTTCCACGAACTCACCTTGAAAGGCGCGCACCGCGGCAAGTTCGAACGCGTCCTGCTGCGCAACGTCAGGCGGGCGCTGGCCGGGCTTCCGGTGGCGGACATCGCCCTCCCCGCCCGGGTCACCGTTCGCTTCGCCGAGGACATGCCCTGGCCGGTCGTCCTCGAGCGCCTGCGCACCGTCTTCGGGCTGAACGTGCTGTGGCCCGTAACCCACACTGGCCACACCTTCGACGAGCTGGCGGATTACTGCCGCGCCCACGCCGCCTCTCTCGCCACCGGCCACACCTTCGCCGTGCGCTGCCGCCGCTCCAACAAGCGCTTTCCCCTCACCTCGGAGGAGATCCAGCGCCGCCTGGGCAAGATCCTGGAAGAGTGCACCGGGATGGGGGTGAACCTCGCGAGCCCCGAGGTCACGATCCGGGTCATCGTGCAGGACGACGGGATCTACCTGGTCCTGGCGCGGGTTCCCGGGCCGGGCGGGCTCCCCGTGGGGAGCTCGGGGCGGGTGCTGGTGCTGCTGTCGGGGGGCATCGACTCACCGGTCGCCGCCTACCTGGCCCTCAAGCGGGGAGTCACCGCCCACTTCATTCACTTTCACTCTGTCCCCTACGTGGGGGACGCCTCGGTACGCAAGGTCGAGGAAATCGTCGCCCTCCTCAACCGCCACCAGGGCCCGTCGCGCCTGGCCGTCGTGCCCTTTGGCGAGTGTCAGAAGGAGATCGTCGCCTCCTGCCCGGAGGCGCTGCGGGTGGTGCTGTACCGACGCATGATGGTGCGGGTGGCCGAGCGGGTGGCCCGGCGCTGGCGCTGTCAGGCGCTCGTTACGGGCGAGTCGCTGAACCAGGTCGCCTCCCAGACCCTGCCCAACCTGGCGGCCATCGACCGCCTCGCTCGCATGCCCATCCTGCGGCCCCTCATCAGCCTGGACAAGCAAGAGATCGTTGACCTGGCCGAGCGCATCGGTACCTACGAGGTGTCCATCCTTCCCCACCCCGACTGCTGCTCCTTCCTCCAGCCGCGCCACCCCACCACCGGCATCAGCGCCGCCGCCTGCGCTGCCGCCGAGGCCAGCGTGGACGTCGACCGGTGGGCCCGGGAGGTGCAGCGGCAAGCTCAGGTCGTTCACCTCGATCCGGCCCCCTGGCCCACTCCCATGAACCTGACCCCACCCGAGTCTGCGCCATGACCCGGCCCCTCTCCCGCAAGGAGTTTTTTCGCCAGCTCCTGGGGATGGGGCGAGGGGACGACGAGCGAGTTCGCGGCACCCCCCCTCCCAGGCCGACCATGCTCCTGCGCCCGCCGGGGGCGATCCAGCCCGATGACCGCTACCTGGAGGTCTGCACCGGCTGCAACGCCTGCGCCGAGGCCTGCCCGAAGGGCGCCATCCGCCTCGAGGTCTCGCCTCAGGACCGGCAGCGCCGCATCGCCGTTCTGGAGGTGGGGCGCACCCCCTGCGTGCTGTGCGAGACCGTCCCCTGCGCTGCCGCCTGCCCCGATGGCGCGCTCCTCCCCCCCGGCTCGCCGCGCCAGGTGCGCATCGGCGTGGCCCAGGTGGACCCGCGCCTGTGCCGCACCTTCCTCGGCGAAGGGTGCGACGTGTGCGTCCGCGTCTGCCCCTACCCCGGCGAGGCCATCCGCATGGTCGGCCACCGCCCGGTGGTCATGCCCGCGGTCTGTACCGGCTGCGGCCTGTGCGAGGCCGCCTGCCCGGAGCGCCCGGTGGCCATCGTGGTGTACCCGGAGCGCGACCTGGTCCCCGGCCTGCGCATCCCCAAGGCCTGGGGCCCCGCCGGCTAGACGGCGAGCGGCAGACCCCTGGGACAGAGAAAAATCGCGAAAAAGGCTATACCAGGTACCCCCGGAAAAGCAGGTTCAACTCGGCGGCCTGCTGCATCAGGCGCTGGTAGAGATCGGCCACTGCCCGCTGCACGTCGGCGGCGGACGGCCGCCCGGCGGGGAGAAGCGCCTCAGGGCCCCGCGCCGGACAGCCGAAGTAGAGGCCGTCCAGGAAGACGCTGGCCGGAAACTCGGCCCCCGAGAGCAGACGCGGCAGGGTGAGCCCCACCGAGGAGACGCCGGGACCCACGTAGGGGAGAAAGCCCAGGCCCCGCACCAGGTAGTTCCACTCCCGGGCGGCCCGGGTCAGCACCTCGCTGCGCTGCAGCGACGGCCGGTCCAGGTCGTCGAAGGCCAGCACCTCGGTGCTGTGAGGGCCGAACGCCGCCCCGCGAGCGGCCACCTGGGCCTGCCACCCCTCCCGCCGTGCCGCGGCCAGGGCCCGCCCCCACAT
>JABRVY010000151.1:0-4955 GCA_039961755.1 Acidobacteriota bacterium
CAACCCGGTGGAGCTTGCAGTTCGTCCGGTGAGCGACGGTTCGACCCACGGGGTGGCGGTGCAGCCGCGGGGCGGGCTGCGCACCCACACGGCGCTGTACGCCGCCGCGCCGGAGCAGCTGCGCCGGCCGGCCTTCCTGCGCCTGAACCGGCCCTCCCAGCTGCACGCCGCCGGCAACGCCGCCGATGTCATCGTGGTGGCGGGGGAGGGGCTCCAAGGGGCGCTGGCGCCGCTGGTGGAGGCGCACCGCCGCCAGGGCCTGGCGACCATGGTGGTGGAGGTCGAGGACGTCTTTGACGAATTCTCCGGCGGCAGCGTCAACCCCTGGGCGCTGCGCCGCTTCTTCCAGCGCGCCGCCACCTCCTGGCAGGGCAAGCCGTCCTACGTCCTGCTGGCCGGCGACGGCAGCTACGACCCCCGCGACTATCTGGGGCGAGGGGGGAACCTGGTGCCGGTGGCGCTGGTGGACACGGAGGTGTTCGAGACCGCCTCCGACGACTGGTTCGTGGACTTTGACGGCGACGGCGTGGGCGAGCTGGCCATCGGGCGCCTGCCGGCCTCCAGCAAGGACGAGCTGGCGGTGATGGTGGACAAGATCCTGCGCTACGAGGCGGCGCAGCGGCAGCCGCTGCGCGCCCTGCTGGTGGCGGACGAGCCGCTCCTGGAGGCCTTCTCGCAAGTCAACGAGGAGCTGGTGGAGCAGCTTCCGACCGGAACTCTCGCCGAGTACATCGACGTGGAGCGGGAGGGGGTGTTGCCGGCGCGGGCGCGGCTCTTGGACGAGCTGGCGCGGGGCTGGGATCTGGTGCACTACTCGGGGCACGGCACGGTGGACCGCTGGCGCCAGGGGGTGTTCACCGTGGCCGATGCCTCTGCCCTCCCGGCGGGGCGGCCGCCGTGGGTGCTCACCATGGCCAACTGCCTGAGCGGCATCTTCCAGGAGCCGCTGCTGGCGGGGCTGGGGGAGCAGCTGCTGCGCGCCCCGGGCGGGGCGGCCCTGGTGTGGGCCTCCACCGGCTCCACCTCCGCGCCGCCCCAGAAGCGCCTGCTGGCCGCCTTCCTGGCCGGCGCCTACGGGGCACCGGCGGCGCGGGTGGGGGATGCGGTGCGCGCCGCCAAGGCGGGGGTCACCGAAAGGGATGTGCGACTGACCTGGGTCCTGCTCGGGGACCCCACCATGCGGTTGCGGTGAGCGGCGGATGCGAGGAGGGTTGCGAGCCATGGCCACAACACAGCTGCCCCGGGCGAGGAAGGACGGATTGCTGATCACCCGCATGGAAAGCGGCGAGGTGGTCGTCTACGACCGCTCCCGCGACACGGTGCACTGCCTGAACCCGACGGTGGCGGACATCTGGGAGGCCTGCGACGGGTCGCGCACGGCGGGCGAGGTGGCGGGCCTCGTGGCCCGACGCCACGGGCTACCGGCGGCCGACGACGCCGTGGTGCTGCTGGGGCTTAAGGAACTCGAGACGGCGCACCTGCTGGAGGGGGAGGGGGAGTGGACGGGAGTGTCGCGCCGGCAGGTGCTCAACCGCATTGGCCTCGGGGCCGCCGCGGCGGCCCTGCTGCCGGTGATCACCACGGTGGTGGCGCCGACGCCGGCAGAAGCGGGTACGGGCCTCCCCCAGGGCGCCTCGTGTACCTCCGGTTACCAGTGCCTATCCGGGATTTGCATCGGCGGAGTCTGCCAGTAAAAGGCGTGGCGACGGTTGTGGTGACCGGCCCCGCGCTGCGGGGCCGCACTGTACTTACTGCCGCACCGCCCGGCGGAGGCTGCGCCAGATGGCGGTGAGGCGGGCGCTGGCGGTGCCGCCAGGGGTGGCCAGCTGGTGCACCGTCTCTTCGGCGGGCCACAGCACCTGACCCACCGAGCGCCACCCCAGGCGGCTGGGGCGGCAGGCCAGGAGCCGGGCCAGGACCAGTAGCCCCAGGGGGGTGGCGTCCTCTCCCCGCCGGGCGAAGTGGGACGCCGCCAGGCGCTCCGGGGCCCGGAGGCAGGCCAGCAGCCGCCTGGCAACCTCGCCGCAGGTGGAGTCACCCCACAGGCGGGCCGTCTGCCACGCCGACAGCGCCACCGGCAGCTGCACCGCCCACCTCTGCGCCAGGTGGACCGCCTCCGCGGCGAACCGGGTGCCGGCTGACGCGGCGAGGCGCTCCAGGTCGCGCCACCCCGCCATGGGGCGGGGGCGCACCGGCTGCCAGGCATGCACGGCGGCCAGGAGGAACGCCCACGCCAGGGCGGGGCGCCGCGCCGTGGCCCCCCAGGAGGGGTGGGGCTCGGATTCCGCCACCAGGGTGTCCCCCATGGCGGCGGGCATCCACCCCCACAGCCGGTAGTGGAGCTCCACCACGAGGCCGCTCCCCCGCCCCGCGGTGACCACGTAGCGCTCTCCGCCCAGGAGCGCCTCGGCGTCGAAGGGTTGGCCACCCTCCTCCAGCCATCCCAGTCCTTTGAGGCAAGTGAGGGCCCGGCCCAGGTCGGCACCCTGGACGAGGATGTCCACGTCGGTGAAGACGCGCTCCCAGGGGTGGGCGTACACCCGCGAGGCCAGGTCCACCCCCTTGATCAGGACCCAGGGGACGCCGGCGTCCCCGAAGGCCTGGCCCGCCTTGCGCAACTCCTGGTTGACCAGGAGGTTCCGCCCGGTGGCCCAGTACAGCTCGCGGTCCAGGGTGGCGGGGTAGGAGCGCAGGCCGGCGCGGCGGGAGGCCAGCGCCAGGGCCGGGGCGAGGCGGTGGGCAGCGGCGAACTCGGCGACGTCGGGCCAGGCGAGCACCTGGTGGAGGGCGTCCGGCTCCCCGGCCAGCGCCCTGGCGAGCAGATGCTGGCGCTCATCCACCGGCGGCCCTCCACCCAGCCAGCTGGCGAGCGCCGCCGCCGGCGGCGAATTGACTTTTCCGCCCGTCTCCGTACCCTTGCTGGCCAGCTGGATCACTCCTGCCCTTCTCCCCCGCAGAGCATACCCGGGTCGGCGCCGGGAGGAGGCGGCGAGCAGGCGAGGACGGAACGATGCGCGAAGGCGGCGGCGAGCACCGCAGGTACCCCCACTACCAGCGCCCCTCCACCTGAATGGTGAAGATCGACCGCCTCGGGTGGGCGGCGGGCTTTTCCATCGATGCCTACGGGGTGACCATCGGGGTGCGGGCCACCGACGGGCGGGTGCTGGAGCGCCTTCGGCAGGCTGTCCCCTTCGGCGCCCGGCCCTCCCGGCGGCGGCGGGTGGACTACCTCTATTCGGTGGTGGTGGGCAGCCTGGACGCCGGGGCGCGGCCGCGCCGCTTCCACCTGGTCTACTCCGACCTCAGGAAGCTGGTGCGCACCCTGGACCTCGAGCAGGTGGTGGAGGCGCTGGAGCAGGACATGACCCTGGAGATGGGCGCCCGCACCCGCCGGTGGGTGTTCGTGCATGCCGGCGTGGTGGCCTGGCGGGGGCGGGCGCTGCTGCTGCCCGGGCGCAGCTTCGCCGGCAAGTCCACCCTGGTGGAGGCGCTGGTGCGGGCGGGGGCGGTGTATTACTCCGACGAGTACGCGGTGCTGGACCTGGAAGGTCGGGTGCACCCCTACCCCCGGCCGCTGTCCCGCCGCGCCGCCGGGGAGTTCAAGGGGCGGCCGGTGGCTCTGGCTGCCCTGGGCGGGGAGGCAGGCGATCGACCTCTGGAGGTGACCGCCGTGGTGTTCACCCACTTCCGGGAGGGGGCGAGGCCGCGCTGGCGCGCCCTGTCGCCGGGGCAGGGGCTCCTGGGTCTGGTGGAAAACGCCGTGGCGGCGCGCACCCGCACCGAGCTGGTCATGCCGGTGCTCATGAAGGTGGCGCAGGGGGCGGCGCTCTTCAAGGGGGTGCGTGGCGAGGCGGCGGAGGTGGTGCCGCGGCTGCTCAGGCTGCTGGAGTGACCGCGGTGCCCCCCCAGGGCGGCAAGTCCCCCCTCTCTGGTCAGTCGGGTAGCTGACGGGTGGCGCCGGCTGGCTCACACGACACTTGCGCTCGGCAGAGATTTCGCTCGGATGGGATGCCCTGGAGCCAACGCGGGGACTCGAACCCCGGACCTAGTGATTACGAATCACTTGCTCTACCGGCTGAGCTACGTTGGCTCTCCGGACGTGAAAATGTAGCACAGGCCGGGGCGGTCGCCAAGGCGTCGCGTGACGCGGCGGGAGCCCTTCCATCGTGCCCTGCCAGGCGGCGGGGCGGGGTTGACAGCCCGCGAAGAGGTTCTATACTTACCGGTAGGTAAATTCGGTGGGCCAGGCGCCCGCCGGACGCCAGGGGGGCGGATGGATCAAGAGGTGCAAGAAATGATGGGCGCGGCGGTACCCGAGGAGGGGGTCCGCCAACCCCTGCTGGAAGCGGCCATCGAGCTGTTCGCCCGCAAGGGGTACGCGGCCACCAGCGTGCAGGAGATCGTGGCCGCCTGCGGGGTGACCAAGCCCGTTCTTTACTACTACTTCGGCAGCAAGGAGGGGCTTTTCGCGGAGATCATGAACGAGGCCCTGCGCCGGTTTGAGGCGACCATCGTCGGGGCCCTCGACGCCGAGGGCGGCGTGCGCGGTCGCATCACCCGCCTGCTGGACGCGGTGTTCGCCCTGATCCTCGACAACCTCGAGCTCACCCGGCTGGCCCACGCGCTCTACTTCGGGCCGCGGCAGGACGGGCCGGTGTTCGATCTCGAAGTGTTTCACGAGCGTCTGCAGCGCGTCGTGCGGGACCTGGTGGCCGAGGGACAGGCCAGCGGCGAACTGCAGGGAGGCGAGCCGGAGGCGGTGGCGATGGCGCTGCTGGGCGCCCTGGACATTGCCGAGGGGATTGCCCTCTGCCACCCCGACTGGGGGTTCGGGCGGGAGCAACTGGGCAAGGTGCTGGACGTCATTTTTGAGGGGGCGCTGGCCTCGGGCCAGCACGGATGAACGTGGAGGGGGTCCTGGCATGCGTCGAACAGTGGCAGTGATGGTTCTGGTG
>JABRVY010000152.1:0-13983 GCA_039961755.1 Acidobacteriota bacterium
GCACCTGCCGGGGGCGCCGACCGCCCCCGCCGCCGCCCCCGGCAGGTGCCGCCCCGGCAGGGAGGGGCGGCTGAGGTACCGGTCACGGTGAGCATGGGCGTGGCGGCCTCGGAGCGAGGGGCGGGGCGCAGCGCTCAGGAGGTGGTCCGTGCCGCCGATGCGGCGCTGTACCGGGCGAAGGCCGCCGGCCGTAACCGCATCTGCACGGAAGCGTCGGGCGTGGTCGAAAAAACACCGGCATAGCTCGAAGCCGCCCGGGGTTGCTGAGGTGAGGAGGAGAGATCGCCATGGAGTGCCGAACCGAAGGGGTTTTCATCATCACCGGCGGCGCCGGAGCCATCGCCGGAGCCATTGCCCGGGTGTTCCTCGAGGCCGGAGCGAGGGTGGTGCTCGCCGATCTGCCGGAAAGCTCGGTGGCGCGACGGGCGGTGGAGCTGGGGGCGCAGGCGGTGGAGGCCGACCTGGGCACCCTGGGAGGCGCCGAGCGCATGGTGGCGGAGACCGCCGGGCTCTTTGGGCAGGTGGATGGGCTCATTCACACCGCCGGTGGCTTCGCCATGACCGCCGCCCACCGCGCCGACATGGTGCACTTCGACCTCATGCTGGACGTCAACCTGCGTACCCTGTTCTGTGCCGTGCGGGCGGTGCTCCCGGAGCTGCTGGCGCGGCGCTCCGGATTTCTCGCCGGGATTTCGTCCTCGGTGGTTCTGACCGGAGGTGGCGCGGGCATGGCGGTGTACGCGGCGGCCAAGGGGGCGGTGTCCGCCTACCTGCGCGCCGTGGAGGCGGAGGTGGGGAAGGAAGGGATCCACGTGGCCGTGGTGTACCCCTTCGGGCCGGTCGATACGCCGAGGAACCGCGCCGAAATGCCGGGGGTGGACCCGAAGCTCTGGGTGGATCCGGAGGAGATCGGCCACGCCCTGCTCTTCGCCGCCACGCGCTCGCCCCGTGGGCGGTTGCTGCAACTGGAGATCCGGCCCCCCGCCGAGAGGTAAACTGGCAACGGGACAATGGCGCTGAACCTGGCTCCCGGGGTGTTGCTGGGCCGTTACCGCCTGGTGCGACGGCTGGGGGTGGGCGGTATGGGCGAGGTGTGGGCTGCACTGGACACCTCCCTGGAGCGGGAGGTGGCGGTCAAGGTGACCTCGCAGCTAGGAGGCCTGGACGATGAGGGACGGGAGCGCTTCCGGCGCGAGGCGCTGGTGCTGGCGCGCCTTTCCCATCCCAACGTGGTCAAGGTGTACGACGTCGGAAGCTACGCCGCCCCCAATGGCGAGCGGGTGCCCTACCTGGTCATGGAGCTGGTGCGGGGGGAGTCGTTCGCCGAGGAGGTGCGGCGGGGGCCGCTGCCGCCGCGACGGGCGGTGGCGGTGCTGGAGCAGGTGGCCCGGGCACTGGCCGCCGCCCACCGCGCCGGCGTGGTGCACCGCGACCTCAAGCCGTCCAATATCCTGATCGGTGAGGAAGACCACGTCAGCGTGGTGGACTTCGGGCTGGCTCGCCTGCTGCAGCGGGAGGGGGTGTGGCGCAGCCTGGAGTCGCTGACCACCTCGGGGGTGGTGCTGGGGTCGTGCGCCTACATGGCCCCGGAGCAGGCGAGCGGCGGGCGCGCCGTGCCCGCCAGCGACGTCTTTTCCTGCGGCGTCATCCTGTACGAGGCGCTCGCCGGGGTGAAGCCCTTCGACGGGCCAAACCCGGTGGCGGTACTGCGCCGGGTGGCCGACGGGCGCTACACCCCGCTCGGCGACGTGATGTCGGACGTTCCGCCGGCTCTGACGGCGGTCGTCGACCAGTGTCTCGCCCGCGATCCCGAGCGGCGGTACCGGGATGGCACCGCCCTGCATGAGGAGCTGGTGCGGCTGCGCGAGGAGCTGGAGGTGGCGACCTCTCTGGCGCCGACCCGCAGCCTCACCCGGGCCTCGGTGCAGGCGCTGCGGCAACGGCGCCGGCGGCGGTTTCTCACCTGGGCCGCGGTGGCCGCGGGAGTGACCACCCTGGTGGGCTCGGTTGGGGTATACCTCGGCCGCCTCGGCTGGGAGCGAGGGCGACCCGACCCGGGAGGGTGGGAGGTGCGGCAGCTGTTCGGGGGGCCCGGATGGGTGCAGGCGCCGGACTGGAATCACCGCGGGACGGCCCTCGCCTTCGAGCGCAACCACGGGGAGACGGCGGAAATCCTGGTGCAGGAGCTGGCCGACCCGGCCCCCCGGGTGGTGGCGCAGGCGGGGGAGGGGGCGGTGCTGGCCAGGCCGCGCTTTTCCCCCGACGGGCGGCGGCTGGCGCTCACCTTCATCGCCTCGGGAACCCAGGAGGTGCGGATCCTTCCGGCAACCGGCGGAGCGGTGCTGGCCACCATCCCCGGTGCCGACCATGCCACCTGGCTGGATGACGACAGAGTCCTCTTCACCCGTCCCGCCGGGGCGCGCAACGCCATCTGGGTGTATCACCTGGCCAGTGGGGTCGAGGAACAGTTCGTGACTCCCGGCGGGGAGGTTTCCTGGTGGGAGGCCAAGCCCCGTCCCGGCGGCGGCCTGGCCCTCCTCGGGGGGGCGTCGGACATTGCCGTGCGGGTGTTCGTGATGGGCTCTCCGGGCGAGGAGACCCGTCCGTGGACAGCAGCGCCCCAGTCGGTGACCGGCTACACCTGGACCCCCGATGGAAGGGCCCTGGTGGCGTCCATCGGCGGCCAGTTGTACTTGCTGCGGGACGGCACCTCCCGTCGCCTTCTGCCCGAGGTGACGCCCATTGGTGGGGCGGCGCTGTCGCCCGATGGGCGAACCATCGCCTGGACCCGGCGGGAGGCGCAGACCGACCTGGTGGCCTTCTCGCCGGGGCGCGGCGATGTGCGCTGCGTCCTCTGCGGCGTGCGCAACGCCGGCTGGGGGAGCGTCGGGCCGGGGGGGGTGATCGCCTATCGCCGCCAGGACGGGCAGTCGCGCCGGCTGGTGCTGCGCCGGCCGGGAGGGGAGGAGAGCTTCCTGTCCCCGGCCGGCGAGGACGCCTCCTGTCCGTCCTTTTCCCCCGACGGCGCACGGGTGGCGTACCTGGTGAAGACCGCCACGGGCACGCAGCTGCGGGTGGTGGCCGCAAATGGCGGCGAGTCGGTGCTACTGGCGGAGGGGGTCGAACCGGCGGAGTTGCCCTCCTGGTCGGCGGACGGACGGTTCATCGCCTACGCCGCCGGCGACCCGGTGAACGTGTGGGTGGTGTCGGCAGGGGGGGCGCCACCGCGACAGGTCACCACCGCGGGGGGCGATTACCCGGTGTGGAGCCCCGACGGCCGCTGGATTGCCTACGTGGTGTGGACCGATGTCGCGGACCCCGCCCAGGGAGCCTGGGTAGTGCCGGCGGCAGGTGGGCCGCCACGACAGGTGGCGAGCGTGCCCACCGCCCTGGCCTGGGCTCCCCGGGGTGAGGCGCTGTGGCAGGTGCGGCGGGGACCGACGGGGTTGGAGTTGTGGTCCGCCGCGCCAGGGGAGTGGCAGTTCCATCGGCTGGGATCGATTCCGCTGCCGGGCACGCCCGCCGTGCACGCCGAGCACCTGCCGCTGAGCGTCGACCCCACCACCGGGGAGCTCATCCTCATCCACCGCAGCCTCTACGGCGAGTTGATGCTGTTCTCGGGCGCCGACCCCCGGCGCTGGTGACGCCAGCTAACCCTGCTGAGCCGCCTCGGCTGGCTCCTCCTCTGTCCCTTCGGCGAGCACCGAGCGACCGGAGGCGATCTCGACGATGCGCGGGTCGCTGGAGTGCTCGAACTGGGATCCCAGCCGCAGGCCGACGTTCCACACCAGCCACCCGCAGATGAGAAATCCGGCCAGGGAGAGCAGCAGCGCCCGCGTCCTGGCCTCGAGCAGGGCCTGGTGGCGGGCGAGGAACTCCTCGTCGAGGGCAAACGGGGCGTGCAGGAGGGGGGTCTGGGGGTGAACCACCACCTCGAGGGGATCTCCCTCGGCCAATTCAGTGGTCGGGAGCAGCGAGAGGTCGTGCCTTCCTTTTCGAACATGCCCGGGCTTGCCCATGAGTTGCCCGTGGTGCACCCAGCCGTCCCCGTCGCGGTACTGGTATTCGATGACCGGTAATGGCTTTCCCCGGCGTTGCGGTTCCTCCCGCAGGGCCGTCACCCGGCCCTCGGCCACGATGCCCTCCCGCGCCAGGGTCTCGTACACCTGCTGGTTGTCCCTCTCCCGCGCCAGCGTCAAGCTACCGCTGGCCAGCGCCCCGCCGAAGCTGATCACACCCCAGGCGAAGAGGGGGAAGATCATCATCACGAAGGGGATGCGGGAAAACGGCCAGGAGGACAGGGGCAGCGCCCTCACTGAGGTGGGGTGCAGCGACCGGGTGGCCAGGAACATGGTCAGATCGGTTTCGGACGGCGCCTCGAAGCGGCGGCGGAAAGCCTCGCCCTCGCGGTCACGTCCGTGGACCAGATATACGGCCATCCTCACCTCCCGTACGGCGCGCTGGAGCACTGCCCGACGCCACCGCCATCTGCCCGATCAAGCATACCGTGCCCCGGTTCCGGGGAATTCGTCAGAATGGAGCGAGGGAGCTGCGGCCGCGGAGAACCTCGCGGCCGTCGCCGGTGCGACGCAGGCGATGCAGGTTGAAATCCGCACGGCTTTCGTACTCGCCAACCACCTCGTCGCCCAGCATCACCTCGGCGCGGAAATCCAGATCCAGGGAGTGCAGGCGGCTGCCCATGAGCGTGGGGGCGGGCAGGCTTTCCAGCACCCATCTGGCCAGGGTGGCGGCGGTGACGTGACCGTTGAGGTCCAGGTCGAAGGTGCGCGCCAGGAAGGTGGACGCGCCGCTGACCGCCGCCAGTTCGGGGAGCGCCTCGGCGACCCCGTGCTCCCGCGGCCCGGGGGTCACCTCGGCCAGTGCCGCCAGTTGGGGGCCGGGGCGCAGGGGGCGCCGCGTGCCGAGGTCGAGCAGGAGCCAGGCGCTGGTGGCGTGGGCCAGCACGTTTCCATCTCCACCGAGCAATTCCAGTTCTCGCAGGGCGAAGAGGCGGTCGACCCCCGACGGCCAGGTACGTATGGTGACCGTCTCGCCCCAGGCCGGAAGGGCCGACACGGCGAGGCGGAGTCGTGCGAGCATCCAGGTCATTCCCCGTTGTTGCAGCTCGTGAATCCCCCAGCCGAGCGCGACGGCGTGGCGACCGGCCGCCTCCAGCATCCACACCAGCAGCGCCAGGGGGGTGAGGATGCCGCGCCCGTCGACGTCGAAGGACCGCACCAAGAACGTCTCCTGCCAGATCGCCACGGCCGCCCTCCTCCTCCCCGGGGTCACCGCCCTGCCCATCCTACGTTGTCCAGAAGGTGAACCCAACCGTTGCCGCGGCTGGTCCCGCGAGCGGGGCGATCCGTCGCCTCCCTCTGCCCGTCAGAGGTTGGCAAAGCGAAGGCGCCACACGCTCTGGGCCAGGCCCAGGGCGATGCTGGTGGCGAGGATGGAGGAACCTCCGTAGGAGAGCAGCGGCAGGGTGATTCCGGTGGTGGGAGCAACTCCCAGCACCATGGCCAGATTGAAGACCGTCTGGGCGGCCAGCCAGGCGCCGATGCACCCCGCCACCACCGCTCCGAGCCGATCGCGGGCAGCCAGGGCGATGAGGAAGAGACGCATCAGCAGGGCTGCATAGGCCGTAAGCAGGACAGAGGCGCCCACGAAGCCGGTCTCCTCGGCCCACACGGCGAAGATGAAGTCGGTGTGCTGGGCGGGCAGAAAGCGGAGCTGGGATTGCGTCCCTGATTTCAGGCCGCGGCCAGTGAGGCCGCCGGCGCCCACGGCGATGCGGGACTGGCGCTGCTGATAGCCGGCGGCCAGGGGGGCGCGATCGCTGTCCAGGAAGGTGAGAATCCGTTCTCGCTGGTAAGGCTTGAGGTACCAGGCCCAGCCGGCGCCCGCCAGGGCCAGGGCGGCGAGCAAGAGCGCCGTCCACAGACGCCACGGCAGCCCTCCCAGCCACAGCGCCGCCAGCAGGACGGGCAGGAAGGTCAGCGCCACGCCGAGGTCCGGCTGCAGGGCGATGAGCACCATTGGGGCCGCGACCACGGCGGAGAGGCGAAGCACGCCGCCGAGATCGGATCGGCGCTGGCGGTGTTCGGCGGCCAGCAGTCCGACCAGGAGGATCACCACCACCCGGACGAGCTCCGAGGGTTGACCGCCGAAGGAGCCGATGCCGAGCCAGGATCGTGCCCCGGCGCGCACCGGCGCCAGCACCAGCATGCCCAGGAGAACGACCAGCGACAGCGCGTAGAGGGCAGGGGCGAGGCGCGCCCAGACGCGATAGTCCGACAGCCCCACCGCCACCATGGTGGCGGCGCCGAGGAGGAGCCACACCAGTTGCCGGCTGGAGTAGGCCGGAGAGTCCAGAGCCTGGGCAGTGGAGTCCTGGGCCAGGTACGAGCACACGGCGATCACGGCGAAGGCGGCGGAAAGCCAGGGGTCGAGGCGGCGAAGGGTCATTCCTGGCCACCTCCGACCATGTCGGCAGAGGGAGGGGAGGGGGGTTCACCCGCCTCCTCCGACATGCCGGCGGGCGACACGCCGTCCGCCCCCCGGCCGAGGGCTGCAGCCAGCACCTTGCCGGCAATGGGGGCGGCCACCGAGCCCCCCTCCCCGCCGTGTTCCACCACCACCGCGACGACGATTTCCGGTCTTTCTGCCGGCGCGTAGCCAACGAAGAGAGCATGGTGCCGCTGCTCCCAGGGCAGATCCTGCCAGCGCACCCCTTCCCGCTTGCGCACCACCTGGGTCGTCCCGGTCTTGCCCGCCATCATGGGCGGCGCCTGGGCAGCCAGGCGGCGGGCGGTGCCCCGCTCGCCGTGGACGACCTTCAGCATCCCCACCTGTACCTGGGCGAGGGCAGCGGCCGACAGGCCGGTGGGCCGGGGCGGCTGCGCGGCAGCGGGGACCAGGTGCGGGCGCACCAGGAAGCCACCGTTGACCAGGGCGGCGTAGGCGACGGCGAGCTGGATGGGGGTGGCGAGGATGGGGCCCTGGCCGATCCCGACCGAAATCGTCTCACCGGCGAACCACTTCTGCCCCCGCACGCGCCGGCTCCACTCGTCGCTGGGGACCAGTCCAGAGGCTTCCCCGGGCAGGTCAATACCGGTCGGTCGACCCAGCCCGAAGGTGCGCATCCACGAGGTCAACCGCTCCAGTCCCACGTCCCGGGCCAGGTAATAGAAGTAGGAGTCGCAGGACATCTCGATGGCGGCCTCCGCGTCCACCCGACCATGACCACCGGCCCGCCAGCAGCGGTAGGGATGCCCGTAGATCTGCACCTGGCCGGTACAGTAGACCGCATCGCCGGGGGTTCGTGCGCCATCGCCGAGGGCGCCGGCGGCCAGCAGCGGTTTGATCGTCGAGCCGGGGGGGTAGAGGGCCTGCACGGCGCGATTGGTCAAGGGGTGGAGGGGATCGGCGACGAGCTGCCGCCAGTAGGCGGGCTCCAGGAACCCGGCGAACCGTTCCGGATCGAAGGCCGGGTGCGACAGCAGGGCGCGCACCGCCCCGCTGCGGGGATCCAGCGCCACCACCGCCCCCACCTGACCGGCCATGGCCTCGGCAGCGGCGCGCTGCAGCGCGGCGTCGATGGTGGTACGCAGGGGCTTGCCCGGCAACGGTTTCTCTTCGGAGAGCTTGGAGACCTGTCGGCCCAGGGCATCCACCATGATCACCAGGTTGCCCATGGTGCCGCCGAGGATGTGCTGGTACGTCTTCTCCAGCCCGGATCGTCCGACCAGCTGTCCGGGCCTGAGGTTGTCTTCACGACCGAGCTGCTCCGGTCCCACCTCGCCGAGCTGGCCCACCAGATGAGCGGCGGCCGGTCCCAGGGGAAAACTGCGTCGGGTGGTCTGGTGCACCTCCAGCTCCCGGTACTCCAGGCGGTGGGCGGCCACGGCGGCCATCTGGGCCCAGGACAGATTGTCGGCGATCACCGAGGGGAGATGCGACGTGCGCATGGCCCGTGCCACTCGTTCCCGTACCGCCGCCTCGTCGGCGACGCCGAGGCTGGTGAGAAAGCGAATCGACTCCTCTCGATCGCGGATTTCTTCCGGGAACAGCAAGAGCTGGAACGCCGGGCGGTTACTCACGATGGGCTCGCCACGCACGTCGGTGATCTCGCCGCGCGGCGCCTCCAGCGGCAGGCGGCGCAGGCGGTTGGATTCGGCGAGCTTCTGCCAGCGGTCTCCCTGAATGACCTGCAAGACCCACAGCCGTGCCAGCAGGGCGAAGAAGGCCGCCACGCACAACACCAGCAGGATCGCGGTGCGCCGCTGCACGGGCCGCAGGTCGTCGCGAACGAACGTCATGGCCCCTCGCCTCCCCGGCGCTGGTGGCCGCCGGGGTCAAGGCGGGCGGGTGCGGCGGCAGAGCAGGGCCTCTCAGAGCTCTTCACAGCCTCTCAGCGCCTCCGGAGGGCGTGCCGGCGCCTTCGCTCGGGGGAGCGCCACCAGCGCCACAGACGCTCGACCACGGCAATGGTCAGGCCGCCGACCCCGGTCGTCGCCACCACCGCCAGAGCTCCCAGCAGGGCGTGGCTCGGGGTGGAGCCGAGCGTCACCACGATGGCCAGCAGAAACGTTTCGAAGAGGGCGGCCAGGAGCAGGGTCGACGCCACCCAGAAGAGGGGACCGGTGAGCTCCAGGCGTGCCACGACGGCAGCCACGATGGTGGCGGCGGTCGCCACGGCAATGGCGGCGGGCCCGATGGCGCCGCCGTTCAGGACATCGATGAGCAGTCCGCAGCCGAGCCCCAGCCAGCCGGCGCGGGCCGGCGGCAACCGGCGGGTTCCGGCCGCTGCCACCAGCAGCAACGGTTGCATGGCTCCCAGCAGCCACCAGAAGGAGGCGCTGCGCACCACCAGATGGGCGACGACGGCGGCGACGACGGCCAGGGCGAGGGTCACGGCCGGCCTCGGGACGGAGGCGGCAGGACCGCCACCACCGTCACCCCCACAGGGCGAACGGCCAGCTGGATGGGTACCGGTGTGAGCACGCTCTCCACCGTCACCGAGCGGGTGACGGCGAGCAGCAGCCCTGGGGGGTAAATCCCCTCCGCTCCGGTGGTGAAGATCGGCGTGCCTTCGGCGAGGACCGTTCCGGCCGGCAGGCCCGTGATCGTCGGCCAGTGGCCGCCGCTGAGCAGGACCTCCTGCTCGCTGCCGTTGACGCGCGCCGCCGCCGCCGCCTGGGGGTGGGAGAGGAGTTGCACCCGTGCGACTTCCTCGCCGACCCGCTCCACCCGGCCCACCACCCCTTCGGCGGCCAGCACCGGGGCGTCGCGCACGATCCCGTGGCGTCGCCCACGATCGATGATGGCGACGTGCTCTCCCACCGCATCGCGGGCCACCACCCGGGCCAGGACCACCCGGTCGACGGCAGGCGGCAGGCTGGCGAGCAACCGGTCGGACTCGCGCAGGGCGGTGACCTCGACGGCAAGGAGTTGATTCACCCGGCGCAACTCCTCGATTTCTTCCTGCGCCTGACGGAGTTGAGCGCGTGTGGCGGCGGCGTCGCGCCAGCCCTCGCGCAGGGCGGCCAGGGCCGTGCCCATCGCCTCGGTGGCCCGGTACGCCGGCCGGGCCAGGGCGGCCACCGCCACACTCAGGGACGACCCTTCCGGGTGGCGGATCTGGGCGGCGGCGGCAAGGTAGAGGGCCAGGCAGGCGAACGTGAGGGAGATGCCCGGCCGAACCCGCAGCGTGGCCACGTCAATCGAGGGAGATGCGCTTCAGCAGCGCCATGTTGGTGAGCATGGCACCAGTACCCCGTACCACCGCCGAGACCGGGTCCTCGCAGTGGGCCACGGGGATGCCGGTTTCCTCGCGGAGACGCTGGTCGAGGCGTTTGAGCAGGGAACCACCGCCGGCCAGGACGATCCCCTTGTCCATGATGTCGGCGGACAGCTCCGGGGGGGTCCGTTCGAGGGCGGTACGCACCGTGTCGACGATGACGTTGACGGTCTCGGCGAGGGCCTCGCGGATCTCCTCGTCGGTGATGGTCAGCGTCTTCGGCACCCCTTCCACCAGGTCGCGGCCCTTGACCTCCATGGTGGTGATGGTGTCGGCCGGCCAGGCGTTGCCCAGCTCGATCTTGATCGCCTCCGCGGTTCTCTCGCCGATCAACATGTTGTACTTGCGCTTGATGTAGGAAATGATCGCCTCGTCCATCTCGTTGCCAGCGACGCGGACGGAGCGCGCGAAGACGATGCCGGCCAGGGAGATGACCGCCACGTCGGTGGTGCCGCCGCCGATGTCCACGATCATGTTGCCGGTCGGTTCGGTGATGGGCAGACCGGCGCCGATGGCCGCGGCCATGGCCTGCTCGATGAGGTAGACCTCGCTGGCGCCCGCACGCAGGGCAGAGTCGCGCACCGCCCGCTTTTCCACCGGGGTGATCTCCGACGGCACCGAGATGACGATGCGGGGGCGCACCAGGAAGCTGCGGCCGTGGGCCTTGCGGATGAAGTACTCGAGCATCTTCTCGGTGACTTCGAAGTCGGCGATGACGCCGTCCTTCATGGGACGGATGGCGACGATATTCCCGGGAGTCTTGCCGAGCATGTCCTTGGCCGAGGCTCCCACCGCCTCGACGCGGTTGAGGACGCGGTTGACGGCCACGATCGAGGGCTCGAAGACCACGATACCTCGCGGACGGGTGAAGACCAGCGTCGTTGCTGTCCCCAAATCGACGGCGAGGTCGGAGGAGAAGAGCGAAAGAATCGATGTCAAGGCCATGTGCCTCCTAGAAAACGTCCAACACGATCGTCTCTCGGTGCTCGGTGACGTTGCCGGCCGGGTCGATGGCGCGGATGACGATTGTAGTCCGTCCCTCCTGAGAGATGGCAACGGTCTTGATGAAGCGCCCGTCGGCGGAGACCTCCACCCCCTCGCCGTGGACGGTGACCGTCGCGCCCGGCTCGGTGACTCCCTGGATCAGCACCAGGTTACCCATCTGGGTGGCGCGCTGGATCTCCAGGCGGGGCGGAGTGGTGTCGGCCAGTTCCTCCATGCCGACCCCGTGAGTGGCGCGAAAGGAGCGGGCAGCGCTCCACTCCGAGCGGATGCCCCCTTCACTCATGGCGGCGACCCGCCAGAAGTACGAACCGGGGAGGACGACTCGCAGGTTGGCCCTGGTGGTGGCGCGGGGAGGGGTCTCCAGGTCGATGGTGCCGGCCTTGAAGACGCGCGAACGACTGACCTGCAGAATGTAGGAGGGCGCGCCCGGCACGGGTCGCCACGAGATGGCGAGGCGATCGGTCTCGTCGAGGTTGACCGTGTGCCCCGAGGGAGGGGCGAGCAGGACCGGCGGTTCCGGAACGGGGCGGCGCGGACCCAGGCTGCCCTCGGGAGAAGCGCTCACCGCCTGCCGGGAGGTGAGTTCTATGCGGCCCCCCGCCGCCGAAGAGACCGAGGCGCGCCCCGTATAGGCGGCAACGGTGGTGGAAGAATCCTCGGCCACCTCCACGCCCACACGGCTGTCGCGCTGGACATCGGCCCGTAGGGCGTCGGTGACCACCAGCGAGGGCTGGGTTGCGGTGTAGACGTTCACCTGGCCCACCTTGACGCGCACCTCACCGGGGGCGGAGGCGCCACTGCCGCGAGCCTCGCGGTGAACCTCCAGCAGCGAGTCGGGCGCCACCCGAAACACCGTGCCGTCGGCAAACATGATCTCGGCGCTGCCGTCGCTGCCGGTCTTGACAAAGTCGCCGTTATACAGCGGCTGCTTCTCCCGCGCTCGCTCCCAGCGGGTCTGGTTCGTCCGCTGGACCTCCACCCGGCCTTCTACCGAGATGATCTGACCGGAGCCCACGAACTCCTGGTTGGCCAGGCCGGCGAGCAGCTCGAAACGGCGCAGGGCATCTTCGGCCCGCATCAGGGAGGGGGAAAAATCGCGCCGTTCGAAGTGCACTCGCGCCTCGGCGAGGATGTTGGAGGCGACCTCGAACTCCTGGAACAGCCCCGCTGGCAAGCCGGCGTTGCGCAGGGTGGTCTGCAGCGCGGTCGCCCGGCGCAGCGCCCGCTCGGCGCGGCGCTCGGTCGGCTCGTGCAGCAGGTACAGGCCGACGAGCACGGCGCCGCCCGCCACCACCAGCAGGAAGGCCCGCAGTCCCCATCGCCGGATCCCCTCCAGCGACACCACCACCCAGTCGATTTCGAAACGGCGGGCGGAGGGCCGAGGGGGCGCAGAAGGCATGTCTATTCCATCAACTCTTATAGCACCCCCCTCAGGTGCAGTGCAACGCCCGCTAGCATCTCGACTTGCTCACCGGCACCAAGTGGGCTACAATCCACGGCCCCCTGCACGAGGGGGTGTGGCGGGAGGCGTCCAATGCTGAAATTGATGCGGGATCAGTTCAGGAATCTCAAGATAGTTCTGTGGTTCGTGGTGGTCGTTTTTGTCCTGCTGATCTTCGTCGACTGGGGTACGGGCCGCCAGCGGGGCCGCGGCATGGCCAATTTCGCCGCCCAGGTGGGCGATGTGGTCATCAGCGAGGGGCAGTTCCTCAAGGAGCTGCGCAGCACCGAGGATCGCTACCGCCAGATGTACGGCCAGCAGTTCGAGACGGTTCGGGACCAGATCGATTTCGCCACCCTGACGGTGCAGAACCTCATCGATCGGGAGCTGCTGATCAAACAGGCGCGGGCCATGGGCCTGGCGGTGAGCGACAAGGAGCTGCTGGACCGCATCCTGTCCTTCGAAGTGTTTCGCCGCGAGGATGGCTCCTTTGTCGGGGAGGAGCTGTACAACCGCATCCTCCGCGTCAACAACACCTCACCCGAGGAGTTCGAGGCGTCGCTGCGCCGCGACATGTTGATCGAGAAGCTCCAGAAGGCGTTCACAGCAGGGATCAGCCTCCCCGACGCGGAGGTGGAGCGGGAGTACCGCAAACGCAACGAGAGCGCCAGCTTCGAGGTAGGGTTCGTGGGTGTCGAGACGGTGATCAACGAGGTCAGCGTCGCGGACGCCGACGTCCGCCGCTACTACGACGAGCATCAACAGGAGTTCAACCGACCCGAGCAACGGGCGCTGCAGTACCTGCTGGTCGACGACGCCCGCCTGCGCCGCGCACTGACCATCAGCGATGCCCAGATCGCCGAGTACTACGCCTCCCACGCCAATGAGTTCCAGCGCGCCGAGGAGGTCCGGGCGAGCCATATCCTGGTGCGGCCCGCGGGCGAGGGCGAGGAGGCGAAACGGGCGGCCGCGGCACGCGCTCGCGCCCTGTACACCCGGGCGATCGCCCCCGGGGCTGACTTTGCCGCCCTTGCCCGCGAGGCTTCGGACGATCCCGGCAGCAAGGACAGCGGCGGAGATCTGGGCTGGTTCGGCCGCGGTCGTATGGTCAAGGAGTTCGAGGAGGCGGTGTTCGCCCTCAAGGCCGGCGAGGTCTCGCAACCGGTGGAGAGCCAGTTCGGCTTCCACGTCATCAAGCTTATGGAGCGCCGTGCTGCCGGGCAGCAGAGTCTGGAGGAGGTGCGGGAGATCATCCGCCAGCGCCTCGCCGAGGGGTTGGCGGAGGGTGAGGGCAGTCGTCGCGCCCAGGCTCTGCGGGAGAAGATCGACGCCGCCAAGCTGAAGACCGCCGAGCAGTGGCAGGAACTGGCGGCGGCCGATGAGGTGGTGTCCTCCAACGTCACACCGCTGTTCGGCGTGAGCGACCCGATGATTCCCGGCCTCGGCCGCGACCCGGAGCTCCTGGCCGAGGTGAGCATGGCCAAGGAGGGGTTCGTTGGGGGGCCGCGGCGCACCAGTCGGGGCTGGATCGTCTATCGGGTCTCGCAGGTGCGCAAGGCCGGCGTGCTGCCCTTCGAAGAAGCCAGGGAGAGCGCCCTGGAGGCCGTACGCCGCCGCCAGGCGGTGGCGTTGCTACGCCAGCGCGCGGCCGAGGCGATCGCTGGCGTCGGCGGCGACGGGCTGGCCGCCGTTGCCGCACGGCTGGGCGGGCGGGTACAGGCGGTCACCGACCACC
>JABRVY010000153.1:0-1464 GCA_039961755.1 Acidobacteriota bacterium
GTTGGTGGGGGGGAGGACGGGCAGCTCCACTGGCACCGGAACGGGGAGGTTGACCCTGGCCTCCCACGGCCTCTCGGCGCCAGCGGGGCGCCACGGCACGATGGCCAGCAGGGCTGCAAGGGCGACGGGGGAGCGGCGCATGGCGGTATCTTACCCCTTCGCGTCGGCCCAGGTGGCCCCGCTGCCCACATCCACCCCCAGCGGTACCGCGAGAGCCGCCGCGGATTCCATGACGCCGCGGGCCAGATCGGCCACCGCGGCGGCCTCCGCCCCGGCCACCTCCAGGACCAGCTCGTCGTGCACCTGCAGCAGCAGCCGGGCAGGCTCGCCGCGTCGCCGCAGCTCCGCAGCCAGGCGCACCATGGCCAGCTTGATGAGGTCCGCCGCCGTCCCCTGGATGGGGGCGTTGCAGGCCTGCCGTTCGGCGTTGGCCCGCACCGCGTGGTTGGCGGAATCCAGGCCGGCGATGTAGCGGTGCCGCCCCAGCAGGGTGGTCACCCTGCCGGTGGCCCGGGCCTGCTCCCGGATCCCCTCCATGAACGCCTTGACCCGGGGGAACTGCTCGAAGTAGGCGTCGATGAAGCGCTGCGCCTCCCGCGGCGCCACCCCCAGCTCACGGCCCAGCGCCTGCGCCCCCATGCCGTAGATGAGGCCGAAGTTGATGGTCTTGGCGGCGCGCCGCTGGTCGGCGCTCACCAGCTCCGGGGCCACCCGGAACACCCGGGCGGCGGTGGCCCGGTGGATGTCCTCCCCGACGGCAAAGGCCTGGGTGAGGCCGGGGTCGGCGGAGAGGTGCGCCAGCACCCGCAGCTCGATCTGGGAGTAGTCGGCCACCACCAGCAGCTGCCCCGGGGGGGCCACGAAGGCCCGCCGCACCTCCCGCCCCAGCTCGGTGCGCACGGGGATGTTCTGCAGGTTGGGGTCCGACGACGACAGCCGCCCGGTGGCGGTCACCGCCTGGTTGAAGCGGGTGTGCACCCGCCCCGCCGCGTCCACCTGGCGGGGCAGGGCGTCCACGTAGGTGGACTTGAGCTTGGCCTGCTCCCGGTACTCCAGGATGAGGGCGGGCAGGCGGAAGCCCCGCGCCGCCAGCTCGGCCAGCACGTCGGCGTCGGTGGAGGGGGCGCGGGTCTTGGTGGTGCGGCGCAGCACCGGCAGGCCGCGGCGGGCGAACATCACCTCGGCCAGCTGCTGCGGCGAGAGGGGCTGGAGGGGGTGCTGCTGGAGCTGGAGTTGCCCCTGGTGCCGGTGCTGGAGGCCATGGAGCGGCACGGCATCCTGCTGGACACGGCGGCGCTGGCCGACCTCTCCCGGCGGCTGGAGGCCTCCCTGGCCGAGCTGGAGCGGGAGATCCACGCCGAGGCGGGGGGGCCCTTCAACGTCAACTCGCCGCAGCAGCTGGCCGAGGTGATGTTCGCCCGCCGCGGCCTGCCGGTGCTGCGCCGCACCACCAAGACCCGCGCC
>JABRVY010000154.1:0-5804 GCA_039961755.1 Acidobacteriota bacterium
CGTGGGGGAAGCCACCGCATCCAGCGGCAACGCCGTGGGGGTGTCGGGGGTGTCCTCCTCGACGAGTGGCCGGGGCGTCCTCGGGAACGCCACGGCGAGCACCGGCACCACCTATGGCGTCAGAGGTATATCGGCGAGCCACCAGGGGACTGGGGTGTACGGGGAGGGCGCGACCGGGGTGTCGGGTTCCGGCAGTGTGGGCGTCAACGCCGAGGGGGGCATCACCGGCCTTAGTGCTAAAGGTAACACGACGGGCCTGGAGGCGGAGAGCTCGACGGCCTTCAGCGGCGTCGGGGCGTACGTCGTGGCCAAGGGGGCGAACTCCACCGGGATCTTCGTCGACGGGCGGGGAACAGACGTTGGGGCGTACGGCGCCGACATCAAGGGAAGAACGCGGATTCAGGGGAATTTCCAGGTCGTCGGGGTGAAATCCTTTGCTGTGGATCATCCGCTGGATCCCGCCAACCGCTACCTCTTCCACTTCGCCCAGGAGGGCCCCGAGGTGCAGAACGTGTACAACGGCGTGGTGCTGATCGGCGGCGACTGCCGGGCCGAGGTCCAGCTCCCCGACTACTTTCTCGCCGCCAACGCCGGGCCCTTTCGCTACCAGCTCACGGCGATCGGTGCAGCCATGCCCAACCTCCACATTGCCGAAGAGATCGAAAACAACCGCTTCGTCATCGCGGGCGGCGTGCCGGGCAAGAGGGTGTCGTGGGAGGTGACGGCGGTGCGGGACGACCCCTCGGCCCGCTTCTACCGGGTAGACGCCGAGCAGGACAAGCTTCCCGAAGAGCGAGGGACCTACCTCCACCCCCGGGCGTGGGGGGTGAGCGAGGAGCTGTCCTACGACCGCAAACGGTACGGGGCCATCCGCGAAATGCGGGAGCGGAGGGCGGCGGAACCGGGAGAAGCCGAAATGAGGCGGCGAGATCCAGTCTCGCCGTAGGACCCAGCGGCGGTTTTCGGGTTCACGTCTGGCGCTCACGAACCACGGTCATGAGCTCGAAGAGCATGCCCAGGGTGAGGCCCCAGATCACCCGCCCCTGGAAGCGCACGCAGGGCATGGGAATGGGGATACCGCGGCGGCGCCACAGGAACACCGAGCGGTTGCGCCCGTCGGCCAGGTAGGACCACGGCACCCACAGCGCCTCCTGGACCTCGTCGTTGATGGCAAGGGGTGGGTCACCCTCGAGCTCGAAGACGAACGGCACGATGGCGGCGGGGACGTCCGCGGCGCGCCGGAAGGTCACCGCGTCGGAGAGCCGGCCCAGCAGGCGAGCGTCCCGCTCCAGCTCCAGTCCCACTTCCTCCCTCGTTTCACGGATCGCCGCTGCCAGTGGCGAGGGGTCAGCAGCGTCCATCCGCCCACCGGGAAAGGCCATGTGCCCGGACCAGGGGTCGCGGGGGTGCTCGGCCCGTCGGATGAGCAGCACCTCCACGTCCTCCCTCGCTGGGCGGAAGATGGCCGCTACCGCCGCCTGGCGCCGCGCCTCGACGTCGTTGCGCCTCCGCGGGGTGAACGCAGCCAGCGCCCGGCGCAGCTC
This sequence comes from Acidobacteriota bacterium, assembly GCA_039961755.1. Taxonomy (GTDB): domain Bacteria; phylum Acidobacteriota; class Thermoanaerobaculia; order Thermoanaerobaculales; family Thermoanaerobaculaceae; genus CALEVZ01. The sequence goes on from JABRVY010000154.1 coordinate 1,545, forward strand.
CTCGATCCCCATGGTGCCGCAGTATGACACCGCCAAGGAGGGCGGGGGAGTGAGAACTTGGCGCCCGGCCAGCCCCCGGTGCGGGGATGAGGGGCCTGGTCCCGCGTCGCTGCGTCAGCGATTGCGGCCGTACTTCTCGTGGGCCGACACCCACTCCAGCGACGAGATGGCGCCGGCCAGGGATACTTCGCCGGCCAGGGCCACGCCGGCGATGATTTCGGCCAGCTTGTTGACCTTGCCCTTGCCCCAGCAGCCCAAAAGCTCCAGGCACTCGCGCTGGGTGGCGAGCCCGGTGCCGCCGCCGTAGGTGGCGACGATGAGCGACGGGATGGTGAGGGAAAGGTAGAGGTCGCGCTCCGGCGTCAGCTCGGTGTAGATGATGCCGGCCGAGGACTCGGAGACGTTGGCGACGTCCTGACCGGTGGCGATGAACATGGCGGTGATGCCGTTGATGGAGTGACAGCCGTTGTTGTTGGCCCCCGACAGGAACGCTCCCACCGAGGCCACTCCCCAGTGGTAGGCCAGGCTTTCTGGCTCCACCCGGAGATTTTCCTGCAGCACCTGGCGCGGGATCACCGCCTCGGCGGTGACGCGCTTGCCGCGGGTGCGCATGATGTTGATCTGGGAGTGCTTCTTGTCGGTGGCCAGGTTCGACTCCAGGTAGAACTTGCGCACCGTGGGGACCTGCTCCAGGATCCACGAGCAGGCGGCAAAGGTGGCACGCCCCACCATGTTCTGCCCCGCCGCATCGCCGGTGGAGAAGTTGAAGCGCAGGTAGGCGAACTTGTTGGACAGGAAGGTGTCGATGTAGAGGAGCTTGGCCACCGAGGAGGTGGCCTCGGCGGCGTCGCGGATCTCGGGCAGGTGCTCGTCCACCCAGGCCTTGAAGGCCTTCGCCTCCCGCGCCGAGTCGAAGATGAACACCGGCGCCCGCTGCATGCAGTCGGCGAGCACCGTGCAGGTGACCCCCCCGGACATGTTGAGGACCTTGATGCCGCGGTTGTAGGAGGCAACCAGGGTGCCCTCGGTGGTGGCCAGGGGAATGATGAACTCCCCCCTGGCGTGCTCGCCGTGCACGAGCAAGGGCCCGGCGAAGCCGATGGGCACCTGGGCGACGCCGGCGAAGTTCTCGATGTTGCCGGAGGTGATGCCGGGGTCGAAGGAGTAGTGGGGCAGGTGTCTGAGCTCGACGCCGGTCATCTCGCGGGCGAACTGCTGGCGGGCCCTGATGATCTCGGGGGTGTAGTTGTTGTCCTTGTCGTAGGGGATGACCAGCCGCTTGGGCTTGCGATCCTCGATGGAGTCCTTGACGGTGAAGGAGAGCTTGCCGAAGGGCGTCGCCTCGAAGCTGATGGTGATCTCGTGGGGGCCCGCCTGCAGGCGCCCGTTCTGCGCCTCGATGTGGACGGTCTTGCGCAACGGGAACGGGATGGCATTGTCGGGAGTGACGGCGTGGCCGGGCAGGCGCTGGCCTTCCCCCAGGTCCAGGGTGAGGCGCTCGGGCCCGATCTCCTCATCGTCGATGCGGACCTTGAGCAAGCGTGTGAGACTGGCATCCGACAAGCGGTTCTTGAGGGCGAACTTCACCCCGCCAGGAATGTTGTCCAGGCTGCCAAAGGTGTAGAGCTGCTTCAAGATCAACGATGGAATGCGCATGACTCACTCCTCAGGTGCTCGATTCACCACTAGCACCACCTCGCCGCTCCATCGACAGGCAACGCGACAGTCTTTGCCGGGCTTCCCCCACCGCGCCACACCTGCTCCGCCGACGGAGACGTGGTGACATTCTAGGCAAGTCCCTGGCTCGAGGGCAAGGTGGTTGTGGTACCCTCTGGGGATGCAGGACGGCGTCGATACTGTCGATGTGGTCTCAGAATCCAGAGGAGAACTGAATGGGGCGCGGGAGCGGCGGGCGGCCGGGGTGCTGGAAGGGTGGGTCAGTATCGCCGTCAATCTCGTCGTCGGGGTGGTGAAGCTGGTGGCCGGTCTGGCCATCGGGTCGATCTCCCTGGTCGCCGACGCGGTCCACTCGTTTTCCGACCTGGTGACCTCGGCGGTGGTCATCTGGGGGTTTTCGGCTGCGGCTCGGCCCTCCGACCGGGAGCACCCCTTCGGGCACGGTCGCCTCGAGAGCGTCGCCGCCCTGGTCATTGCCGTGTTGCTGCTGGTGGCGGCGCTGGAGTTCGCCATGGCCTCGGTGCGCCGCCTGCTCGCCCCGCAGGCGGTGACGGCATCGTGGACGCTGCTGGCGGTGCTGGTCCTCACCGTGATCGCCAAGGAGTGGCTGGCCCGTTTTGCCTTGCGGTTGGGGAGAAAGATCGACTCCACCGCGCTGCGCGCCGATGCCTGGCACCACCGTTCGGACGTGCTGGCCACCGCGGTGGTCATCGTGGCGCTGGTGGGAGCGCGGTTTGGCATCGCCTGGCTGGACGGCGCGGCGGGACTGGTGGTCGCCGGGGCGCTGGGGTGGACCGGGGTGACGCTGGTGAAAGAGTCAGCCGACCCCCTCATCGGGGCGGCGCCATCGCCGAGACTGGTGGAGGACATCAAGGGCGTGGCGCTGGCGGTGCCGGGGGTGGACGCCGTGCACGACGTCATCGTGCATCGCTACGGAGGGTTACTGGTGACCTCGCTACACATCGAGGTGAGCGCCGAGCACGACACCATGGCCTGCCACGAGCTGGCGGAGCGGGTCGAGGAAGCGGTGATGAATCGCTTCGGCGGCTGGGCGGTGGTGCACGTGGACCCGGTGGATCGAGCGCACCCCCTCTATCCGGCCATTGCCGCCTTTCTCGCCCAGCGGCTCGGCGGTGGCCCCGAGTCGGCGAGTTTTCACGACCTGCGCATCGTCGGTCGACAGGCGCCGTGTTACGTCATCTTCGACCTCAAGGCTGCCCCCGAAGAGAGCGAGCGGCTGCAAGAGCAGCTGGTCCATGAGCTGAAGGAGCGCTTCCCGCAAGTGGCCAAGGTGATGGTGAACCGGGAACCCCGCTACGTATACTGAGAAGAGAGGAGGCAAGTCCGATGGGGCGGATTCCCGAGGGTGAGGTGCACCTGATGACGGTGGATGGCCGCATCAACGCCGAACCGATCGTGGCTGCCCTGCGCGCCAACGGCATCCCGGCGCGCCTGGTGGGCGAGGCGCTGGGGAGCGTGTACGGCCTCACCCTGGACGGCCTGGGCGAGGTGGCGGTGGTGGTACCGGCACCCTACGCCGAGGCGGCGAGGGAACTTCTGGCCCACGCCGAGGGGGGCGAGCTGTCGGTCGGCGAGGATCCGACCTAGCTCGCCCCTACCGCTGCAGCTGCGCCGGCAGGACGGTGCGGGCGTCCTGGGTGGTGCGGTCCACCACCGAGCCGAGCACCGCCAGGGGCTGGTCGGTGCGGAAAAACAGGTCGAAGACGGCGGGCTTGCCACACGCGGCGGGCATCACCTCGGGGGCCGGGGCGACCAGGTACTGGCTCAGTCGACCGGCGGGGACGGTGAAGGTGTGGGGGAGGGTCACGATCTGGCGGTTGAGCGACAGGCGCCCCATCTGGCCGCTGGGGTCGAAGAGGGTCACGGTGGCCGGGGTGGAGTTGGGGTTCGCCAGGTACAGGTAGCTGTCCAGCTGGGCGGTGCCGGTGCACGGGGAGGGGTGCCATCCCAGAGCGGGCAGCATGTAGTCCTCCCCCGGCCGCGGCAGCGATGCCGCGGGCAGACCCGGGATTTCCTGGCTGAGGCCCTGCAGCAGCTCCTCGTCCGTGGCTTGCCCCAGAGCCTTGTGGTTGGTCATGCGGGTGGAGACGACGATGCCGGTCGGTGTCTCCAGCACCAGCCCGCCCACAAACTGGCCCGGGCAGCCGAGGTAGCGGTTGAGTTCGGCGGCGGTCACCACCCGGGTGGCGTAGGCCGCCACCGGGAACGGGGCGACGGGGGGCAGGCAGGGGGTTTGCTGCACCACCCGCAGGGGCAGCGCCGCCACCACGGTCACCTGAGCAGTCTGTGGCCCGGTGTTGGACAGGTACACTTCGGTGCTCCAGCGGTTGCTGCCAACGCCGTGGGCGTCCCACGCCACCACCGGGATCACCACCTCGCCGGTCTGGGCTGCGGCCAGGGCGGCCATGGACGCCACCAAGGCCACGCCAACAGAAGCGATTCTCATGGTGCGCCTCCCTTCCTCTGAGCCCGAAAACCGCGGTTGGCTTCTACTGCGAGGCCGGATTTCGCCGCGCTGGCGGGCGTACTCGGGGACTCGGGCGCTGCGCCGTACGCTTGAGA
>JABRVY010000155.1:0-3681 GCA_039961755.1 Acidobacteriota bacterium
GCACGGGGGTAGGGGGGGGGACGGCCGCGTGGAGCAGCGCCGCCACCAGATCGTGGCCCCGGGGCGCCAGCCACAGCAGCAGCAGGTGCACCACGAGCGAGAGCTCGAGGGCCAGGCGAAAACGGCGGTCGCGCAACGACCCCATTCGCCGGCCATCCTACAAGAGCGGTGCCAGCTTGGGGTACGCTGCTGCGCTACGCAGCCGGTCTCGGTGTCCTCTCGGGATGCCAAGCTGGCAGCGCTGCTTGTGGGCGGCGCGGCGCGTCCACTACAATCCGGCGGCCAACGCGGGCGAGCCCCGCGGGGAGGGTTCGGAGCATGAACAAGGTCGTGGTTCGGTCGATGGCGCTCGTACTCGTGCTGGTGGTGATCGCCTGCGCCAAGCCGGTGGTGCGGGATGTGGTGGTGGCCGGCGACCAGTCATGGACGGACACCGGCATCGATGTGGTGCTGGGCAAGAAGGTGGCCATCAAGGCCACCGGCGAGGTGTTCGCCAACGCCACCGTGAGTGGTGGGCCGGATGGCATCCCCGGGCGCCCCGAGTGGGCCCGGTACAACGTCGTCGAGGATGCCCAACACGCTGCGCTGATCGGCAAGATCGGCGAGGATGGCACGCCGTTTCTGGTGGGCGCCGACACCTCCTTCGTCGTGCGGGTGGATGGTCGTCTGTTCCTCGGGCCCAACGACAAGGACACCCGCAACAACAAGGGCGAGTTCGTGGCCACCATCACGGTCCGCTAGAGGCCTGCCGCTCTCCCGGTCTGATCGGCAACGGGCGAGAGGGAGAGTGGCTCGGGCGACGCGTGCCGTCGAGGTTTGCGCTACGATACGTGCATGCGCGCCAGGCTCGTTTCCCTGATCTTCACAGCTGTCGTTGTCGCCGCCAACGCCGGGGCGCAACCCGTAATCTTCGCTGTGGATACCAGTCGCTCGCTGCGGGCGAGCGAGATCGAGGCGGCCCGCAAGCTGGTCGCTGAGGTGACCGGGCGACTGCCCGAGGAGAGCGAGGTGGCGCTGATGGCGTTCAACGACGCGCCAGCCTGGCTCGCCCCGCCGGGCTCCAGCCGGACGCGGGTGCTGGCAACGGTCCCGGAGCTGGCGCCGGCGGGTCGCTTCACCCTCCTGCACGACGCCCTCTTCACCGCCGCCCGCGCGCTCCCCGGCGGGGGTGTCATCGTCCTGCTCACCGATGGCCTGGATGAGAACTCCGCCACCACGTTGGAGGACGTGGCCCGCCTGTGCGAGGTCAACCGGGTGCGGATCGTCGCGGTGGGGCTGGGGCGCCAGCTCGATGAGCGCACCCTGCGCCGCCTGGCCCTGCTCAGCCGCGGCAGCTACGCCGGGGTTCTCGGGGCGGGATCGGTGCCCGCGGTGCTCCGGCACCTGGAGGAGGCCCGCGCCGCGGTGGCGGCGGAGGTGGCGCCCACGCCCACTCCCCCGCCGCCACCGACCCCGGCCCCGGCGCCGGAGCCGGTGACCGCGCCGGCGGCATCCTTCAACCCCGCCCTGGTGGCGGTGGGCGTCGTGGCGCTGTTGGGCCTGGCCATCGGCGTCGCCCTGTGGCTGCGCCAGCGCGCCGAGGAGCGCCGCCGCCGCTGCGAACGCTGCGGCGCACCACTGGCCGAGTGGGAGGTGGAGTGCGCCCGCTGCGCCCTGCCCGAGGCGCACGCCCTGAGCGAGACGGCCGGCGCCGCCACCGCCGCCGAGGCGCCGGAGACCGTCCTCGATCCGGAGGTGTTCGCCAAGCAGCCCCTCCAGGAGCGGCTGGACCGCACCTTCGTCCTGGACGAGCAGGCGGTGGTGGTGGTGAAGGAGCCGCGCAAGGTGCCGCGCACCTTCGTCCTGCCCCTGGACAAGGCCTTTGCCCTGGGGCGGGCGCAGGGGCCCAACACCGTGGCCATTGCCGACCCCACCGTGTCGGGGCAGCACCTCAAGATCGTCCACAAGGATGGCGCCTTTTTCCTCGTCGACCTGGGGTCCACCAACGGCACGCGGGTCAATGGGGTGCGGGTGCGCTCGGCGCAGCTCAAGCCGGGCGACGTCATCCGCGCCGGCGAGGTGGAGCTGGAGTTCCGCCTGCAGCTGCGCTCCCGCGGGATGTGACCGCCGCGCCGGAGGGGAGGCCCTTGCCTCCACCCATGGGACCGCCGTCACCATGATTCCCGCCCGTCGCGCCATGGGGACTTTCGAGGGTGAGGAGTCTCTCCCCCTGGCGCGACAACGCCTGCTGGCGGCTCTCCAGCCAGAGATGGCGCCGGCGCCGCCGACTCGATTCATACGCCGAGCAGCCACCGCCAGAGCGGCACGTAGTGGACCGTCCTGGCGCCGATCGACTCCTCGCCTTCTGTCTCCGCAGTAATGACGGTCCCCTGGTCGAGGTCGAAGGCCTCCATGGCGGCCAAAAGACCGCGGATCTCGCGTTCCTTCCCCTCGGGATCGAGCCACACCTGGATGGCTTCCGCGATCCTGGTGCCGCGCTTCACGACGAAGTCGCACTCGCCCCTGGCCTCGTGGAAGAAGGGCTCGTCGCCGCGCCGCACCAGCTCGAGGAGCACCGCGTTCTCGTAGAGCGCCCCCCGGTCCTCCGAGAAGTTGAGCCCCGCCACCGTCTTGAAGCAGGGGTCGGCGATGTAGTACCTGCTCCGCGTGTTGCCGCGCCGCAGCGAGTGACTGAACTTGCGCACCGGGAAGAGGAAGCCACAGTCTTCCAGCAATCCCGTGCACTGGTGCACGGTATTCTTGGAAACGCGCTCCGCGATGGTCCGGCTCAGCTTCAAGAGACTCTCCTTTCGCGTCGTGTTGGTGACGAAGTAGGGGATGAGCCGCCTCATCACCGCGACGTTCTTGACGCCGTAGCGCTCCACCACGTCCTTGTAGACGACGAGGTCGAGATAGCGCGAACGGCACCGCTCCTGGTTCTCGACGATGATCCGCTTCACGGACTCCTTGACCACGCGAGCCTCCACACGAGGTCACGTATACAAGAGTGTGCCATCAGCAAGTGACACATTTTGCTCAAGTGTCCCTGCAACTACTCAAGAGCTCGCGACGTGGTGGCTCATCATGACCGTCAGGGAGCGGCCGGGGTTCCTCCTCGCCCAAAACCCCGCAACCTGAGGGCGCCCCAGGCAGCTGCGCGCCGTCCGTGGGCCCGCACTGATCATTGGTGCCCGGGTGGTTGTCGTCGCAGTTCGCGTAGCTGGTGCGACCGTAGCAGGCGCCGCTTCCGGGCGGGCACACCTGCGGCGCCCACGGATCCGAGGAGGAACAGCCACAATCAACCGGAAAAGAAAAGCAACTCTCGTCATACGCCTGTTTTCACCTTCGGCCACCGACACGGCCACCCATACCGACACGGACACTGGCACAGACACAGACACGGACACGGGCACGGTCACGGAATCGGGCACCGACACGGTCACGGGCACGGACACGGGTGACGGCGGCGGCGCGGGCTCCGGGCCTGGGCGCTGGCGATGCCGCGGGGGCGCGGGGGTGCGGCCCGGGTTTCCTCCCGTTCGTTCACCTCAACTGGGGATAGCCGCCAGGTCGGCCGGCGTCAAGGGCAAGCCGCCCTTCGGGCGGTCGCCTGCGGCGCCCCTTGACCCCGGCCTCCCCGGCGGCTGGTGGCGGGTTCATGAACGAACGGGAGGAAACCATGCACGCCACACCCCCTCGCCC
>JABRVY010000156.1:0-1373 GCA_039961755.1 Acidobacteriota bacterium
GAGTTCGAGCGGGCAGGCTGGCGGGTGGCGGCGGGGTACTTCGTGGTGCCCAGGCGGGTGGAGGTGGTGGCCCGCACCTCTCGCATGGAGCGCCTGAAGGACCCCAGCCGCGAGGCGGCGCTGCGCTCGGGTCTGGGCCTGGCGCGCATCCAGCACAACGGGGTCTACGTGAGCGCGGTGGAGGAGTACCTCAGCGAGGTCATCGCCGGGGTGAACCTCTACTTCGGGCGAGGGCACCAGCACAAGCTGTACTTCGACCTGGCCTCCCTGCGCCGCCACTTCCTGGACGAGGGGCAGGGCGCCCCGGAGTCCCAGGAGGACCGTCGGCTGCGCACCATGATCCAGATCCGCTTCTAGCGGGGCAATCACCGAGAAGAGAAGCGGCCCCGGGGGAGGGGAGCCCTCCCCCGGGGCCGTGATGTCGAGACGTTGCTTCAGGTCCGGTCGTCAGCGAGGGGTGGGGCTCGGGGCGAGCTGCTGCCCCTCCCGGTACGGCTCGTGGAGGCGCCAGGACAGGCCGCGCTCCTCCGGCTGGCCCCAGGCCTCGGGGTGCAGGTAGGTGCCGCGCTCCTCGGCGGGCTTCACCTGCTCCACCGGGATGCGGTAGGCGTTGGCGAAGGGGTCCTGGCGGATGCCGGTGACCTGCCAGGAGACCTTCATCCCCTCCCGGCCGCCGGCGATCTTGAAGCGGTTGGCGGCGATCTCCTCGGCGACGTAGACCGGGGCGAAGCCGCCGATGCAGGTGAGCTGGTAGCGGAAGTCCCGGTTCAGGGCCTCGAACCACTCCGGCAACTCCACCCACGCCTCGCCGTTGGTGTCCAGCCGGACGTTGCCGTTGTAGACGTTCATCATGTCCGGGGACTCCACGAAGGAGTGATAGAGGTAGCGATTCTCGGGGTCCAGCGGGTGGTCGATCTTGAAGGAGCCGCTGCCCTTGGAGAGGTTGTGGGTGATCTGCACGTCGCCCTCGAAGCGGCCCGCGGCGCCGCTGCCACCGGCCGTCTCCTGGCCGAGAACGCCGAAGCCGCCACTGGGGGTGAAGCCGACCACTCCTCGTCCCGAGGATCCGCCCTCGCCCCGGACTCCCACACCCGAGCTACTGTTGGAGAGGCCAAACACGCCGTAGCTGGTGCCCGTCGCCGCTTCGTTGACGCCGAATACCCCGTATCCGGCCGAGCTGGAGGATCGGCCGTAGACGCCGTAGGCGACGCCCGAGGTGGCGTTGGCGATGCCCCGCGCCCCCAACGCCGGGGCTGTGCCCTCCACGCCGATGCCCATGGCGGCGCTGGCCTGGCCAAACACCCCCACGCCCGTGCTGCCGCTGGCCAGGCCGTGGACCCCGTAGGTGTTACCTTCACCCCTCACCCCGGCAC
>JABRVY010000157.1:0-2526 GCA_039961755.1 Acidobacteriota bacterium
CGTCTGGACCAGTTCGCCAATCCGCTCGGCGTGCCGCAGCAGGGCCCGCTCCTCCCGCAGCGCCTCGTCCTCGCCTGCCACCACCCGCGCCTGGTCGATCTCGCGGCAGCGCAGGTCGATGAGATCCAGCCGCTCCTGCCGGGCAGCCAGCGCCCGGCGATGGCGGCCGAGCTCCCCGCGAACCTCGCTCCACGCCGCAAAGGCGCCTGCCACGGCGGCCCGCTCCTCCTCCAGGCCGCCCAGCAGGTCCACCAGCTCCAGGTGCCGCGCCGGATCCGCCAGGGAGCGCTGGTCGTGCTGGCCGTGGATGACCAGTAGCTGGGCGGTCAGCCGCTGCAGTGCCCCGGCGCTCACCGGCGCATCGTTGACCCAGGCGCGGGAGCGTCCCGCCGCCGTCACCTCGCGGCGGAGCACCAGCTCGTCCTCGATGGGGATGCCCAGTTCCGCCCCCAGCTCACGCACCCTCGAGTTGGGGGGCAAAGTCAGGCGCGCCTGCACCAGCAGCCGGTCGCAGCCGGCGCGCACCAGCTCGGCGTCCGCCCGTTCCCCCTGCAGGAGTTTGAGGGAGTGCACCAGCAACGACTTGCCGGCCCCGGTTTCGCCGGTGACCGCCACCAGACCGGCGGGCAAGGTGAGCTCGACCCGATCGATGATGCCCAGGTTCTGCACCACGAGCTCGTGCAGCATGGCGGAGCGATGCTATCCAGCCAGCGGGGGCGGGTCAACGAGCTCCCCCGCCGCCGCCAGACTGAGGTGGTCGGGCGAGAAGTGGGCGCGGATCGCCTGCCGTACCGCCACCAGCGACGTCCCCAACACCCGGGCGGGCAGCTCCTCCAGTTCGGTCAACGGCAGGTCGTAGCGCAGCGCCCGCGCCAGCTCCCGCGCCAGGCCGGCCGGGGTGGCCAGCGACACCCGGTAGGAGCCGGCGAAGGCCTGCCGCTGTTCCTCCAGCTCCTTCTCGCTGGGTCCCTCGTCGCAGTAGCGCTCCAGCTCCTCGCGGGCCGCCCGCACCGCCCGCTCGAGGTGCAGCGGCGAGACGGAAAAGGCCATTCCCCACGGTCCGTCCAGCAGCCCCGCGCCGAAGAAGCGGGAGAACACGCCGTAGGTGAGGCCCTCGCGCTCGCGCAGCCGGCGACCCAGGCGGGAGGAGAGGGTGGAGTGCCCCAGCACGGTGTTGGCCAGCTGGGCCGGCAGGAAGTCCTCATCGCGCCGGCGCAACCCCCCCGGATGGCCCATCACCACGTCCACGTTGGGCTTGTCGGCCATGACGATGCGCGTCTCGCCCGACGACGAGGAGGCAGGCGAGCGGCGCGGGAAGGTGGGGAGAGCGGCGCCACCGCGCCAGCCCTGCAGCGCCCGGTCGAGCACGGCACCCACGTGGTCCCGGTCCACCTGGCCCACCACCGCCAGAACGAGCCCCCGCGGCCCGTACAGCTCCCGGTGCACCGCGACGAGCTCGGCGCGCCCGACCGACTCCAGCCCCCGGCGACGCTCCTCGAAGGGCCGCATGGCCCACGGGTGACCGGCCGGGTAGGTCAGCCGGGAAAACGCCTCCCATGCCCGCTGGAACGTCTCCTCACGGGACTGCTGCAGCTCGCCCAGGCGCTGCTGGCGGGCGATCTCCAGCTCCCCCTCCGGAAAGGAGGGAGCGCGCAGCAGCTCCACCAGCAACTCCAGAAAACCCTGCAGCCGCCGGGACAGGCAGCGCCCGGAAAAGCTCACCTCGAGGGGGTTGAAGCTCTCGGAGGAGATGCCGAACTCGATGCCCCGGTCCTCCAGGTAGCGGGCGATGGCCATGCGGTCGCGGCTGGCCGTCCCCCGCTCCAGCATGTCCGGCACCAGCGAGGCGGCGGTCCACCGGCTGGCGGGGAGCATCCCGTGGCCGGCCAGCAGCGTCCCGTGGATGCTCACGGTGGGGTTGCCCCGCCGCGGCAGGATCACCGCCCGGGCGCCCCCCGCGTGGAACGTCTCGCCCACCCCGTCCAGCAGCGCGGGCCTGTAGCCGCAGGGCTGCGGACCCACGGGGGGGATGGCGCCCCCTCGTGCCGAGGTGCCATCCAGGGGCACGAACCAGCCCACGGTGAGGTTGTCATCCTCCAGCCGCCCCGCCGTGGCGCGCCTCACGTCGTCGTGGCTGACCCCACGGATGCTGCGCAGGTAGTTGGTGTAGAAGCGCCAGTCCGCCGCCGCCACCGCCTCGGTGAGGGCCGCCGCCACCTGCCCCGGCGAGTCCCGGTGGTAGGCGGTGTGGGCCTCCACCTGGGTCTTGGCGCGGTTGAGCTCGACCGTCGTCAAGCCACTGGCCGCGGTGCGGACCTCCTCGCGCATGATCGCTTCCACCCGCTCGTGTTCTACCCCGGGGGCGAGTGTGGCGAAGAGCTGGAAGAGGCCGGGATCGTGCAGCTGCCAGGCCACCGCCTGCACATCCAGACAGAGGTTGGTCTCCACCAGCCGCTGGTACAGGCGAGAGGTCACCCCACCCCCCAGGGCATCGGCCAGCACCGCCAGGGCGGGGGTGTCGGGGTG
>JABRVY010000158.1:0-1677 GCA_039961755.1 Acidobacteriota bacterium
GGGCAGCACCGCCCCGCATCGGCGGCAGGTGCAGGGGGCCACCCACTGGTGCCGCAGCCCGCCCGCCGCGCGGGGAGGCGGGGGCGTGGGCACTGAATGTGTGTGTGCGAAACGCGCCGGTGGGGCACTGACAAAACTGACAGAAGGGCTTTTGTCAGTTCCGTCAGTGGGGACCCCGGGCCCCTCCAACACACACATCGGGGCGGCCAGCCACTTGGAGCGCCAGCTCACGGGGCACCTCCGAGTTCGGGGTGCAGCCGCACCAGGTGGAGCGGCCGCCCCCCGGTGGGCACGTCCTCCACCCGGCACCAGCCGAGTTTTTCGAGGGCTAGCAAGCCATCCCACACCGCCTCCGGGGTCCGCAGCCCGGACCATTGCCGGCGGTAGAGCTCGCGCACCGGGGTGCCGTCCTGCACCTCCCCGGCGGTCATCCGGCGGGCGAGGGCCTCGGCGGCGGAAAGATCCCCCTGCAGCTCGGCCCGATAGAGCTTTTTCGCGTGCAGCTCCAGATACTCGGCCCAGGCCGCGGCCACCCGGGCGGCGCTCTCTGGTACCGGCCCGGGTCGGGCCGTCCCGTCGGCCACCTCCGCCAGGTGGGACAACAGTGCCATGGCGGGCATCAGCGAGCGGTACTTCCCCAGGTGGGCAGCAAAAGCCGGTGTGGCCTGCATCTCCGGCCCGCGCAGGCGCTCCTCCAGCTCAGCTCGCCAAAGGTCGAACACCTTCTGCGCGGCGGGGGCGAACCCCAGCCATGGCAGCCCCTCCTCCGGCACCACCGCGCCCAGCTCCCCGGCCCCGGCGTGGGCCAGCCGGTGGAACACCGCGAAGGCGCGGCCGCGGGCGTCCGCGTTCGCCTTGCCGGCAGGTTTTTTGAAGGGAGGGATCTCGTCCGGCCACACCAGCAGGTGCAGCCTGGCCAGCAGGCCGTCGGCACCGCCGCCGTGCACCGCCTCGTGGACCAAGGGCGCGACGCGGTGGGGCTGAATTGCGCCGAAGACGCTGAGGCACAGCGCCTTCACCCGTGTGGTCCCCCTCCCGATGCGGTCAGCCGTGAAGGCGCCGTCTCCGTTCCACGCCTCCAGGTAGAACGCTCGCTCTCCCTCCCGCCCCGGGCGGTCGAAGGCGGCCAGCCAGCCGGTCAGCTCGTCCCGCAGCACCAGCAGGCCGCGCGGGGAGGCCTGCAGCAGCTCGGTCAGCTTCTCAACGGTGCTGTCGGACGTGAGAAACCGGCGCTCACGCACCGTCACCGCCTCCTTCGCGCGCAGCAGCGCCTCGATCTCCAGGGGGTCGGGGTCCCGTGTCCGCTTCAGGCGCGCCAGCTCTGCCTCAATGGCGATTTTCTGGGCCTCGGCGGCCAGGCGGGCTTCCTCGAATTTCTCACGCTCCGCGTCGACCAGCGGTCGCAGGGGGGCCGTTGCCTCGCCGATGCAGGCGCTCTTCAACGTCGCCGGCCCGCCGACTATGGCCCCCCAGAGGTTCGGCACCACGAGCCAGGGGGCCCCCTCCTCCGGCCGCATGGTCACCAGGCGACCCACCACGCTGGCCAGCGCCACCACGGCGGGCGCGGCCAGAAACTCCAGCGGCACCGACATCCGCTCCGCGGCCTCGACCAGCCAGAGGCGGAGGGGGGACGGGAGCAGCTCGGGGGGGAGCGTCGGCACCGGCGCCGGGGACGGG
>JABRVY010000159.1:0-5366 GCA_039961755.1 Acidobacteriota bacterium
CCCGGGCGCTCTGGCGGTTCGCATGAACACCACTCGGACCACGCCGCCCCCGTCGACTCCGAACCGTTCCCTCACCGCTCACCAGCTGGCCCTCAAGGCCGCCGGCACCGCCGTCGCCCTGGCCCTCGGGCTACCAGCCCCGCTCAGGGCGGTGGCAGACCAGCTCATCCGCGCCGCCTCCTCGGTGCCGGCCAACCTGGCCGAGGGCGCCGGACGGGCAGGGCGGGACCGCCTCCACCACTGGCGCATCGCCTACGCCTCGGCCCTGGAGGCGGACAGCCACCTGCGGCTGGTGCTGGGCGCCGGCGCGGTGGACGGCGCCAGGGCGGCCGAGGTGCTGGGGCTGTTCGACCGCGTGCGGGCGCTGACCTGGCGGCTGATCCACCCGCGACGGTGACCGTGCCCCTGGGTGCGCGGGCCTCCGGCCCGCCTTCACGGCCGGTGCGATTTGCCTCGGCCGGCCCGGTGTCCGGGACCGTGTCCGTGCCCGTGTCCGTGCCCGTGCCCGTGTCCGTGTCCGTGTCAGTGTCCGTGTCCGCGCCCGTGTGGGGTGGCGGTGTTCGGGCTCAGGGGAGCGGAGCGGAGGGTGGCGGGGAGAGGGGGGCGAAGGGCCAGATGAGGGGCACGACCAGCATGGTGACGGCAAAGACCACCACGCTCAAGAGGGCCCCGGCGCGGGGAAAGTCCATGAAGCGGTAGTTGCCGACGCCGTATATCAGCACGTTGGCCTGATGCCCGATGGGGGTCAGAAAGGTGGTGGAGGCGGAGATGGCGATGGCCATCATGAAGGCGTGCGGCTGGACCCCCATCCCCACGGCGATGGCGATGGCGATGGGGGCCACCAAGACCACGGTGGCGGCGTTGGACATCACCGAGGTGATGATCGCCGTGAAGAGGAAGAGTGCCGCCATGACCACCAGCGGTCCGTGGTCGCCGGTAAGGGCCACCACCTGGTTGGCCAGCCAGCGCGCCGTGCCGGTGTGCTGGTCATCCATTGCGATGCTTAACGGTAACATGAGAGCGATGAGAAAGATCGCCCTCCACTCCACCTCCCGGTACATGTCGGCCACCGGCACGCAGCGGGTCAGGGCCATGAGCAGCACGGCCAGCATGCCCGCCACCGAGATGTGCATGAGGCCAGTCGCCGCTGTCAGTACTGCCCCCGCCATGATGGCCAGCGCCACGGGCATCCTGGCGGTGTCGCGGCGGGCGTGATCCAGGCGGTTGGTGACGAGAAAGTCCGAGCTGGCAGCCACCTGGGAGATGGCCTGCCGGGTGCCCTGGATGAGCAGCACATCGCCCATTTCCAGGGGGATGGAGGTGAACTTGTGGGCGATGTTCTTTCCCCGTCGGCGCAGCGCCAGCACCAGCACCCCGAAGTGGTTGCGCAGGTGCCCCTGGTTGATGGACTGGCCCAGCAGGTGCGAGCCGGGTGCCACCGCCGCCTCGGCCAGCTCCAGCTCGTCGTGGGTCAGCATCTCGTCCCTGAACTTGGTTTCGGCGATGATCCGCAGCGGGCCGCGATCCTTCTGGCGGATGAGGCCATCGAGGTCTCCTTCGACGATGAGGCGGTCGCCGGTCTGAAGAACGGTGGCAGGGTCGGGGGCGGTGTAGGTGCTACCGCTCGCCTCTCGCCGCACCTGGAGCACGGTGAGACCGTAGCGGGAGGGCAGCTGCGCCTCGGCGAGGGTCTTTCCCACCAGGGGGCTCCTGTCCGGCACCACCACCTCGGTGAGGTAGTCGGTGATGGTGTAGGAACGGCTGAGGTCTTCCTGCTCCCGCACGGGGATGAAGTGCCTCCCGACAAAGGCCATGAATAGCGCCCCACTGAGCATCACGGCGAGGCCGGTGGGGGCGAAGTCGAACATGCGAAAGCCGGCAAAGCCGGCATCCTCCAGGGCCATGGAACAGAGCAGGTTGGGCGGCGTGCCCACCAGCGTGGTCAGGCCCCCCAGCAGCGAGCCAAAGGAGAGGGGCATCAAAAGCTTGGAGGGGGCGTAGCCAGCTTTGTTGCCGATGGCGAACATGGCCGGCAGGAGGATGGCGGTGGCACCGATGTTGTTCATGAAGGCCGACATCACCCCCACCGTGAGCATCACCGCCAGGGTCAACATGACCGGGTTCGAACCACCCAGACGGGTGATGAGGTCGGCGAGGGCATCGGCCACGCCGGTGCGGATGAGGCCGGCGCTCAAGATGAACATGGCGATGACGGTGATCACCGCCGGGTTGGCGAAGCCCGAGAACCCCTCGGCGGGGGTGATGGTGCCACTGAGCACCAGGGTGAGGGCCACCACCAGCGCCACCAGGTCGGGCCGCATGATCTCGGAGGCGAACAGCGCCAGGGCGGTGGCGATCAATCCCAGCATGAGGTAGTGCTCCACGGTGCCCCCCTTTCGCTGACCGGGAAACTATAGAAAAGATACCCGCCGGCAGTCGAACGCCGCACCGTCGGTCTGCCGGAGGGGGCGGTGGGCCGCCTGCGTGGCAGCGGCCTCGACGGCGGCCAGGTTCGCGATCGCGACGAGGGGCCTTGTTGCTGGTGCAGCACGCACCTGGGAGGGAGGCGGCCATGCGCCGCGGCGCCTGGAGTGATCAGGGTGCGGTGGATGTGCTAGAGTCTTCCCTCGCAGGACGGGGATGGAGTCCCCCGCAAACTGCCGCCGAGGCTGATGACTCCTGCCGCTGGCGCTGCTGCCGCGGTGGGAGATCGGCTGGAAGGTCCCTCCTCACCCCGGGACAGGGCGCACGAGAAGGGCGCGACGACGCCCGGGGAGGGAGCGTGGAACACCTGTTCTTGGTTGCAACCCTGTGGCTGGCGCTGGCGGTGCTGGCCGCGATCATCGCCTTCCATCTGAAGATCTCCATCGCGCTGGTCGAGATTTGCGTCGGAGTGGCTGCCGGGGCGGCGGCGGGAGCGTGGAGCGGCGGCGAGCTGGTGGGCGCCAACGACGAGTGGCTACGGTTTCTCGCCTCTGCCGGGGCGGTCCTGCTCACCTTCCTGGCCGGCGCCGAGCTGGAGCCGGAGGTGATGCGCCGCAAGGTGCGGGAGGTCTCGGTCGTTGGTATGGTTGGATTTCTCGCTCCCTTTCTGGGATGCGCGGCGGTCGCCCACTGGGTGCTGGGGTGGGAGGTCCGCGCCGCCTGGCTGGCCGGCATTGCGCTGTCCACCACCTCCATGGCGGTGGTGTACGCGGTGATGCTGGAGACGGGCTTCAACCGTACCGAGTTCGGCAAGGGGATCCTGGGGGCCTGCTTCGTCAACGACCTGGGCACGGTGCTGGCCCTGGGGTTGATGTTCGCGCCGTTCACCTGGAAGACGGTGGCATTTGTCATTGCCGCCGTGGCTTCCCTCGCTGCCCTGCCGTGGATGACCCGCCGCATGACCGACGTCTACGCCCACCGCACCGCCGCCATTCGCGCCAAGTGGGTGCTGCTGGTGCTGTTCGGGCTGGGGGCGCTGGCCCTGTGGTCGGGCAGCGAGGCGGTGCTGCCGGCCTACCTGGCCGGCATGGTGCTGGCCGGCAACGCGGCGCAGGATTCCTTCTGGGTGCGTCGCATGCGCACCTTGACGGTGGGCTTTCTGACGCCGTTCTACTTCCTGCGCGCCGGCACCCTGGTGTCGGTGCCGGCCCTGCTCGCCACCCCACTGGTGTTCATCGCCCTGCTCGCCGCCAAGGTGGCAAGCAAGATCTTCGGTCTCTACCCCTTCATCGCCGCCTTCCGACAGGACCGCAACGAGCGCTGGTACTACACCCTGCTGATGTCCACCGGGCTCACCTTCGGCACCATCGCGGCGCTGTACGGCCTCTCGAAGGGCATCATCACGCCGGCCCAGTACTCGTTCCTGGTGGCGGTGGTGATCGCCAGTGCCGTTCTCCCCACCCTCGTCGCCACCTGGGCGTTCGTGCCACGCCACCTGCTGGCCGAGGCGGTGACCCCCACCGACGAGGAGGAGAGCATCACCGAGGAAGGCTGAGCGGGGCCGGGCTACTCCAGCCCCATCAATACGATCGGGACCTCACGGCGGCGATCGTCGCGGGTCACGGTGAGGGTGACGCGGGTACCCACCCCGGCGGCCTCGAAGGCGTGCAGCAGGTCGTCCACGGTGCGCACCGGCCTGCCGTCCACCGCCGTGATGATGTCTCCCAGCACCAGGCGCCCGGAGCGGCTGGTGGACAGCCCCTCCAGGCCGGCCCGCTCGGCGGGGGAGCGGGGGTTGACGGAGCGGATGATCACCCCCTCGATGCCCAGTCGCCGGGCGTAGCGGTCTGCCACCGGCACGATGCCGATCCCCGGCTGGATCGGCTTGCCGTGGCGGATGAGCTGGGGCACCAGCTGGGCCACCGTGTCCACCGGCACCGCGAAACCGATGCCGGCGGAGGCGCCCGAGGGGCTGAAGATGGCGGTGTTGACCCCCACCAGGCGGCCGGAGGAGTCCAGCAAGGGTCCGCCGGAGTTGCCGGGATTGATGGCGGCGTCGGTCTGGATGACGTCGCGGATGACCCGGCCGGAGGGGGAGCGCAGCTCGCGGCCCAGGGCCGAAACCACCCCCACGGTGAGGGAGTGGTCGAGCCCGAAGGGGTTGCCGATGGCCAGCACCCGCTGCCCTACCAGGAGCCGCGCCGAGGAGCCCAGGGGGAGGGGCACCAGGTGCCCCCGCGGGGCGTCCACCCTGAGCACTGCCAGGTCCTTGTCGGGGGCCACCCCGACGATGCGGGCGTCCCACTCGCTCTGGTCCGCCAGGGTGACGCGCACGGCGCTCGCGTCCTGGATGACGTGGAAGTTGGTGACCACGTGGCCGTCGCCGTCCCACACGAAGCCGGAACCGGATCCCTGGGGGATCTCGAACACGTTCATGGTGAAGAAGTCCCGTCGCAGCGCCACCGAGGTGATGTAGGCCACCGAGGCGGAGGCGGCGCGGAACACCTCGATGTCCCGCCGCTCCTCGGCGGACAGCTCGGCGGGAATGGGGATCGGAGTGGGCAAGGGGTCAGAGGGCGCGGCGGCACGCTGGGCGCGGCCGGGGCCCTGCGCCGGCTGGAACAGCACGGGGGGCGCCATCTGCCCCACCCCGAAACCCAGGGCGAGAAGCACCAGCGCGCCAGGAAGCGATCCTCTCCCAGACGTCATGGCCGACCTCCCTCTGCGGCGCCCGTTCGCGACGCCATGCCGCAAAGGTAAAGCAATTCGGCCGCCGCTGTCCCCCCTGCCGGGCCGGGTGGGGGACCAGTGGATCGGCTTGACGACGTCGGGCGAAGGGCGCATAGTGTAATCGTTTTCAGGCCGGGCGAGGCACCACGAGCGAGGGGGATTGCGAGCATGGGCACCGAGCAGGAAGAGGCGCTGGAGGGGAAGGGCAGGGG
>JABRVY010000160.1:0-25125 GCA_039961755.1 Acidobacteriota bacterium
CCGTGCCCCTGTCCGCCCCCGCCAGCGCCGCCGCCAAGGCCTATGTAGCTCTCTGGCAGGAACTTCAGCAGCGCCTGGCGGGTCTCACGCGCCGTCCCGCTTGACGCCGCGCAGGTACTCCTGCGGCAGCGCCCCGGGCACCTGGCGCGAGGCCACATCGGCGGCGGTGCGTGCCACCTCCCAGGCCACCCGCTCGATCCGCGCCCGTACCCGGCCGGCGCCGTCCACCTCCAGCAGGACGAAGGAGGCGCGGGGATCGCCGTCCACCGGCCGCCCCACCGAGCCGCAGTTCACCACCAGCGTGCTGCCGATGCGGCGGGCGAAGGGGATGTGGGAGTGCCCGCACACCAGCACCGGCGGCGCCGGCTCGCCGCGCAGGCGCTCGGCGAGGCCCAGGGGAGTGAGCGAAGGGTACAGGTAGTCGGTGTCGTCCACCGGCGAGCCGTGCACCACCAGCACCTCGACGCCCTCCACCTGCCAGCTCCGGCGGGCGGGCAGCGCTGCCAGCCACTGCCGCTGCGCCCGCTCCAGCTGCATGGCCGTCCAGGCGTAGTTGGACTTGCGCCTGCCCTCGGCGACGATGTCCGGCAGGCGCCGGGGGTGCTCGGCCAGCGCCAGCACCTTGCGATCCACGTTGCCGCGCACCCCCGTCACCCCGTGCTCGGCCAGCACCTCGATGACCTCGGCGGGGTGGGGGCCGGAGCCCACCACGTCACCCGCCACCAGCACCCCGTCGATCCCTCGCCGGCGAGCCGCGGCCAGCACCGCCTCCAGCGCCGGCAGGTTGGCGTGGACATCGGAGATCAGCGCCAGGCGCATCACCGCACCCGGCGCGGCATCACCCGTGCAGGGAAGGCGGCAGGAGGTCGCCCAGATCCTCGGCAAGATCCTCCAGGCGGGCAAAGTCCTTCACCCTGCCCTTCTGGGGCTTCAGCCGCACCTCCTCCAGGCGCGCCCTGATGCGCTCCAGCACCTTGGCCGGTGGCGGCGAGTCGGAGGCCACCTGGGCGCGGACGCGATCCAGCTCGCCGCCGACCCGCTCCGAAAACCGCATCATGGCCGCCTCCAGCCCCACCCGTACCTTCTCCAGCGATCTCGCGACCTCTTCGGCCAGGTTCGGGGCGGGAGCCGCCGGCGCCGCCTCTCCGGCTGCCCGCCGCCGTCGAGGCGGGGCGGACGCCGGGGCCGCCTCCCCTTCCGCCGTGTCCGCCCTGCTCACCCTTCCTCGAGCTTGACCTGCCATGGTTTCCTCCCAGCGGCCCGCGCGCTTACCCGGCGGAGCCGTTGTGAACCTTGATCGCCAGTTTGAAGGCCCGCTTGAACAGCTGCGACTTGCGCTCCAGCGCCCACTTCTCCAGGTAAAGATCGCCGTCCCCGACGAGCCGGAGGTGCAGCGTGCCGGCCTCCAGGTGGGCGTGAACGGCCTTGACCTTTTCCCGGTGCTCCCGGTCCAGGGCGTCGGCCAGACGCAGCAGGGCCGCCAGCCGGGTGACGGCCTCCTGGTCCCGCGCCGGCAGGCCGGCGTACTCCGGGTGGCGATCCGCCGGCTCGCTGCGCCGGTGGTAGCGCGCCACCACCGCCGCCAGGTTCACCGCCCGCGCCGACAGCCCCGGCAGCTCGCTGTGGGCGATCAGGTACATGGAGTGCTTGTGGTGCTTCTTGTAGCTGATATAGGCGCCGGTATCGTGGAGCAGCGCCGCCACTGCCAGCACCTTGCGCTCCTCCTCACCGAGCCCGTGCAGCTCGACCAGCTGATCATACAGCGACAGAGCGTGGGCGCACACCTGGCGAGCGTGACTCTCGTCGAACATGAAGCGCCGCCCCAGCGCCACCGCCGCGGCGAGCAGCTCCTGCTGCTGGCGATCGGCGTGCGCCGGCCGGGTGGTGAGCGCCTCCACGGCGTCGAACAGCACGCCCTCGCGAATGCCCACGAAGGGGACGTGGATCTCCGCCGCCCCGGTCAACTGCGCCAGCCGCAGGTACACCATGGCCGCCGGCAGCACCACGTCGGCGCGGTCCTCCCGCAACCCCAGCTCGGCCACCCGTTGGGCGTAGGACATCCGGGCCAGCGTGTCGATCACCCCCTGCAGGCGCTCCACCGGCAGCAACCCGAAGCCGCGGGGCGGCGCCTCGACACCCGCCAGGCGGGCCAGCGACTCGATGTTGCCACCGGTGGCCACGAAACCCACCCCCGACCTGTACGCCGCCGCCGATGGCAGGCGCAGCGTCGCCGTGTACTCTTCCAGCAGGCGGCGAAAGCGCCCGGGCTCCTGGCCCACCTCCGACAGCTCCTCCAGCAGGCGCACCGACCCCATGGTGTGGGACTCCGACCACAGGATCCCCGAGTCGTCCACCAGCGACACCTCCACGCTGCCGCCGCCCAGGTCCACCAGGATCCACTCCCGGCCCGCCAGCGGCACCACCCGGCGCACCGCCAGGTACACCAGCCGCGCCTCGTCGGAGCCGCCGATGACTTCCAGCTCGAGGCCAGCCTCGGCCCGCATCCGCTCGAGGAACTCCTCGCCATTGCGCGCCTCGCGCACCGCGCTGGTGGCCACCGCCCGGTAGTACTCCACCCCCAGCGCCCGCATGCGCGCCGCAAACGAGGCCATGGCCGCGATCGCGCCATCCATCGCCGAGGGCGCCAGCCGCCCGGAGAGGAACACCCCGTGGCCGAGGCGAACCGCGGCCCGCTCCTCGTCCAGCACGGTGTAGGCGCGCGGCGAGGTGAACTCCGCCGCCATGTAGCGGATGGCGTTGGACCCCATGTCGATGGCGCCGACGCGCAGCGGCCAGGCCACCTCCCCGCGAGCCTCGTCGACGCGTCGAAAGCCTTCGCGCACCGGACCTCCCCCGCGCTTTACCAGCTGAAAGCGAGAGCTCGCCCTTATCCTACCATCGCCTGGCCGCACCGAACTGTTCGTCAACGACGCCTTGGTGGACAACCCGCGCACACCCCCACCAGATGATGCACACTGCCTGTGAAGATCCTGTGAAGCCCGCGGACCCCAGAGGAAGGCCGGCGGGGGTCGGTGGGGGCCGTCGAGTCACGTCAGGCGGGTGGGCGCCGGTTCATCTACACTTCCGCCGCAGGGGAAGAGGAGGACAGGCGACCGAGATGAAAACGCGCATCACCGAGCTGTTCGGCATCCAGCACCCCATCGTCCAGGGGGGCATGCACTACGTGGGTCTGGCGCCGCTGGCCGCCGCGGTGAGCAACGCCGGTGGCCTGGGGATCATCACCGCCCTGACCCTGGGCACGCCGGAGAAGCTGGCGCAGGAGATCGCCCGCTGCCGCGAGCTCACCCCGAGGCCCTTCGGGGTCAACCTCACCTTCCTGCCGGCGCTGGTCACCCCCCCCTATCGGGAGTACATCGAGGTCATCATCTCGAGCGGCGTGGGCATCGTGGAGACCGCCGGCCGCAACCCGGAGGAGTACCTGCCCACCCTCAAGAAGGCAGGAATCAAGGTGATCCACAAGTGCACCTCGGTTCGCCACGCCCTCAAGGCCGAGCGCATCGGCTGCGATGCGGTCAGCGTCGACGGCTTCGAGTGCGGCGGCCACCCGGGAGAGGACGACATCCCCAACATGATTCTGCTGCCCCGCGCCGCCGACGAGCTGTCCATCCCCTTTATCGCCTCCGGGGGGATGGCCGACGGGCGCAGCCTGGTGGCAGCCCTCGCCCTGGGCGCCGACGGCATCAACATGGGCACCCGCTTTCTCGCCACCCGCGAGGCGCCGGTGCACGACAACGTCAAGCAGGCCATCGTCGCCGCCAGCGAGCTGGACACCCGGCTGATCATGCGCCCCCTGCGCAACACCGAGCGGGTGCTGGCCAACCCCGCGGTGGAGGAGCTGCTGGCCATCGAACGGGCCAGGGGCAGCGAGCTGAACTTCGCCGACATCATCGACAAGGTGGCCGGGATCTACCCGCGGGTGATGATCGAGGGCGACGTCAACGCCGGCGCCTGGTCGTGCGGCATGGTGGCCGGGCTGATTCACGACATCCCCACCTGCCAGGAGCTCATCGACCGCATCATGCGCCAGGCGGAGGAGATCATCACCCACCGCCTGCAGGGGTTGCTGACCGGGTAGCCGACCGGCTCCGCGCCGGGGTCAACCGCCGCTGGCCACGCTAGGGGGCGGCCAGCAGGGCGGCGATGCGCTCGCCGGCGCGGCCGTCGCCGAACGGGTTGGGACCGGTGGTCATGGCGGCCAGGGCGGCGTCATCATCCAGCAGACGACGCGCCTCGGCGAGCAGCCGCTCGGGGTCGGTGCCCACCAGCCTCGCCCACCCGGCCTCCACCACCTCGGGGCGCTCGGTGACCTCCCGCGCCACCAGCACCGGCACCCCCACCGAGGGGGCCTCCTCCTGGATGCCACCGGAGTCGCTGATGGCCAGGCGTGAAGCGGCAAACGTTTGCAGCAGCGCTGGATAGTCCATCGGCGGGAGCAGCTCCACGCCGCTCGCTCCGGCGAGGATGCGGTACGCCGCCGCCCGCACGTTGGGGTTGGGGTGGACCGGAAAGACCATGCGCAGCGCGCCGGCGCGTTCCTCGGCCAGCTGGCGGAGGGCCCCCAGGACCCGCTCCAGGGGCTCGCCGAAGGACTCCCGGCGGTGCAGGGTGACGAGGATCTGCCGGCGCGCCGCCGCTGCCTCGCCCCGCGCCCGCCCCTCACCGAGAATCATCTGCACGGCGTCGACGATGGTGTTGCCGGTAACCGCGATGGCCTGCTCCGGCACGCCCTCGCGGCGCAGGTTGGCGGCGGCCCGCTGGGTGGGCGCGCAGTGCAGCGCCGCCGCCACCGCCACGCCGCGCCGGTTGAACTCCTCGGGGAACGGGGCATCCAGGCGCCCCGAGCGCAGGCCGGCCTCCACGTGGGCCACGGGTACGCCGGCGTAGAACGAGGCGACGGCGGCGGCGAAGGCGCTGGCGGTGTCGCCCTGCACCACCGTCCAGGCGGGAGCGAGCCGGGCGAGGAGCGGCTCCAACCGCTCGAGGACGGCGGCGGCCACCCGCGCCGGCGTCTGCCCCTCGGTCATCACGGCCAGGTCCTCGTCGGCGGTGATGCCAAAGGGGGCCAGCGCCTGCTGCAGCAGCTCCCGGTGCTGGGAGGTGGTCACCACCACGGGGAGCAGGCGGCCCTGCCGCCGCAGCGCCGCCACCACCGGGGCGAGCTTGATGGCCTCGGGGCGGGTGCCCATGACCACGAGAACCGATCGGGCAGGGTGCATGACGGCGCTCCAGCCGGGCATTGTACCCACGACACTCGCCAACCCGGGTTCAGCGGCGCGGCCGCACCCGCGTCCAGCCGAAGAAGGTGCGCGGCAGCATGAGCAGCGCCGCGACCCAGGCCACCCCCAGCCTGGCCGCGGCGCCCCAGGAACCGCGGCGCGTGCCGGCCATCACCCAGATCACGTCCAGGGCCGCGCTGGCCACCAGCACCGTCCCGGCGGCGAGGGCCAGCGGACCGGCCGCCCACGCCAGGGCCGCCACCGCCCCCAGCCGCGCCGGCACGGTGAGGGTCAGGGGGCGGCTGAACAGCTCGACCAGGAACGCCGACCCCTCCAGCGGCGAGCGCCAGATCAGGCGCAGCCAGGCGCCGGGCTGCAAATACAGAAGTGAGAAGCGACCGGCGAACCAGCGGCTGCGCTGGCGCGCCGCCGCGCCCACCGTTTCCGGCTTGTCGTCCAGCACCACCGGCGAGGGCGGACCCAGCTGCAGGCGGTAGCCCTCCGCTGCCAGCAGGAGCGACATCTCGAAGTCTTCCACCGCGGAGCGCAGCCGGCCCAGCACCGCCAGCGCCACTGCGGGGCGCATCGCCGTGCCGGTGCCGCGCAGCCGCACTGCCCATCCCAGACGCTCCCGCCCGCGGTCCTCCCGGTGCTGGGCGAGCAGCTCCGAGCGCGCCGCCGCCTCGCCGACGCTGCGACCCCGGCCACAGAGGAACGCCTGTACCGCGTCGGCGCCGGCAGGCCAGGCGAAGCGGGCAAAGAACCCCTCCTCCAGCCGGGACCCCACGTCCACCAGCAGCACGGCGTCCGCCTGGCGGATCCTCTCCTCCAGGGTTGCCGCCGCCCAGACCAGCGCCATGGCCTTGCTGGGACCGGGCGCCGGCTTGACCACCACCTCGACACCCAGTCGCCGGGCGCACGCCGCGGCGGCGGGATCGGGGCCGTCCAGGAGCAGCACCGCACTGACGGAGTCGCCCGCCGCGGAGGTCACCACCGAGCGCAGGGTGGCCTCGACGTTCTCCCCCTCGGCACGGGCCGGAACGAGCACCAGCCAGCGCCTGGGCACGACGGCCCCCCGGCTGCCGAACAGCCACGCCCTGGCCTTGATGGTCAGCAGCAGACGGATGAAGGCGTCGAGGGTAGCCGGCAGGACCGCCAGCACGAGCAGCCACGCCAGGACGCTCACCGCCCCTCACCACGCGCGCTGTGGCGCGACGATCCCCCCGTCTTCGACATCCCGTCCACGTCCGGCCACGGCCGCCAGGCTCTCGCCCGTTGCCGTGGCTGCGCCCGCTCCCACCGCTGTCGGGAGCCAGAGTATACGCGAACCGCGTCGCCCATTGCCGTGGTGCCCGTGGCACCATGTGATCCGTGCAACATTCTGCTCACCTCTGGCCGGCCCGCCTCAAGGGGTGCCCGGAGGACTTCCGGGTGGTCGAAGAAATCTCTCTCCAGCCGCGGGGAACGGGAGCGTATCGCCTCTACCGACTCACCAAGCGCGGCTGGGGAACCGAGGAGCTGGTGCGCCACCTCGCCCGCCGTCTGGGCCTGCCGCGCGGGGCGCTGGCCTACGGGGGTCGCAAGGACCGGGGGGCGGTGACCGTCCAGCACCTCACCATCCGGGGACGCCGCGACCGCTCCCTGGACGGCGACGGGTTCGAACTGCGTTCCCTGGGGTTCGTCGACCGTCCCATGGGACCCGACGCCATCGTCGCCAACCGCTTCGCCATCACCCTGCGCGGCCTCGACCCCGCGGGCAGGCGAGATATCGCCGAAAACCTCCGCCAGCTGGCCCGCCGGGGTGTGCCCAACTATTTCGACGACCAGCGTTTTCGCTCCTTCACCCAGTACCGGTGTTTCCCCGCCTCGTTGCTGATCCGCGGGGAGTGGGAAGCGGGGCTCCGCCTGCTGCTCACCACCCCTGAGCCGGGGGCACCCCGCCGGGAGAGGGAGCGGCTGGCGCTGCTGGGGGAGGTGGGGGGAAGGTGGGAGGAGTGCCTGCCCCTGGCCCGGCACCCCCACGAGCGCCGGGCGCTGGAGGCGATGGCGCGGGCCGGCGCCGCCCTGGCGCTGGCCGAGTTTCCCCGGGAGTCGCTATCCATGCTGCTGGCGGCCTACCAGTCCCAGCTGTGGAACCGCGCCCTGGCGGCGGCGATCGCCCGGCACGCCCCCGCCTCGGTCACCCTCCCCGGAGTGGCCGGCGAGTACCTCTTCCCCGCCCCCGAGGACGAACAGCTGCCGGACGCTCTCCAGGCGCTGGTCATCCCCACCCCCGGCCCGCGCCTGGCCGCGGTGGAAGGGGAAGGAAAAGAGGTACTGCAGTACGTGCTGGCCGAGGAGGGCATCACCCCGGCGGCGATGGCGCTGCGCCCCCTCCCGACGGCGTTCCTCAGGTCCACTCCGCGCAACGCCTTCGTCGTTCCCACCGAGGTCACCCTGGAGTGGCTCCCACCGGACGCCGACCAGGCCCCGGCAGCGGTGGCTCGGCTGACCTTTTCCCTGCCCCCCGGCGCCTACGCCACCATGGTGGTGCGGGGGGCGCTGGTCCGCCGCCGTGGCCAGGGGGTGTCGCCAACGGCCAGAGATCGGTGAGGGAGCCTACCAGCGGTGGTAGGCCGGATGGCCCTCCCCCACCGCCACGAACACCCCGCGCGCCGTGGCGGTGACCTTGCCCCCCGCCTCCAGGGTCGCCTCCACCGTCGCCCTGTCCTCGGTGGACTCCACCACCCGGGCCCGCACCACCACCGGGCCGGTGGACGGGGTGGGGCGGCGCAAGGTCACCGCGTACTCCGCGGTCACGGTGCAGGGGGGGTGGTCAAGGCGGTGGCGCTGCATCAGGTGGTGGGTGGCGGCCCAGTTGCAGTGGCAGTCGAAGAGGGTGCCGATGATGCCGCCGTTGAGCACGCCGGCAAAAGCCTCGTGGTGGGGGGCGGGGTGAAAGGTGCACACCACCTCCTCCCCCTCGACGAAACTCTTGATCTGCAAACCCTTGTCGTTGGCGGGGCCACACCCGAAGCAGCGGTTTTGGGGGGCGTAGCGGTCCTGCAGACTCATCCCCACCATTTGATTACGATCCTTGTCGGGCACGGTCACCTCCCTGGCCACGGTCGGCTGGTGGCGGTAGCGCTCCATGGCCAGCCGGCCGTCGGCTCCGAACTCCACCCCTTCGCGCTCCAGCAGCGCCCGCTGCAGGCCGGGGGGGAAGTCGCCGCGGCGCTCGGTGGAGCAGCCGCCCGAGGCGTTTACCACCCGGTGCCAGGGGACGTCGGGCGGACACACCGACATGGCCCACCCCACCGCCCGGGGCGACACCGCAAACCCCAGGCAGGCGGCAATCTGACCGTAGGACATCACCCGCCCCGGCGGGATCGCCCGCGCCAGGTCGTAGATGGCCGCCCACACGGGCCCGCCGCCGTCCACCTCGCCGCGCACCCGCGCCCGGGGGGAGCGCCGTCGCACCGCTCGCGCCATGGCCGGTGAGTGTACCCCAACGCAGCCCTGCCAACGGGACTACAATGGCGGCGGCTGGGGGGGTGCACGGCCGCCGTCCCGGCCGGAGGGCCGACCTGCGATGACGTGGAACTACAGCGAAAAGACCACCAGGCTGTTCATGGATGCGGTGCAGGGGCGCCCCGGGACCCACATGGGGGAGATCGCCAACCCCGACGGCATCGGCGAGCACGGCTCCATCGCCTGCGGGGACGCGCTCCGCTTCACCTTCCGGGTGGAGCGCCACCCCTCCGACCCCACCCGGGACATCATCGTCGAGGCCCGCTACCTGACCTTCGGGTGCACCTCGGCCATTGCCGCCTCGGAGGCGCTGTGCGCCATCATCGAGGAGCGTCGTCTCACCCCCATCCAGGCGTTATCCATCACCAACAAGGACATCGTCGAGTACCTGGAGGGGCTGCCGGAGCAGAAGATCCACTGCTCGGTGATGGGCGCCGAGGCGCTACAGGCGGCGGTGTTCAACTGGGCGCAGCGACGGGGGGTGGACCTGCGCGCCCTGGGTGTGGACATCACCCCGGAGGAACGGGAAGAAGGACGAGTGGTCTGCACTTGCTTCGGCCTCACCGAGCCGTACCTGCGGCGCAAGATTGTCGAGTTGAACCTGCGCTCCATCACCGATATCACCAACGCCGTCAAGGCGGGGGGGGCGTGCATGTCCTGCCACCACAAGCCCGGCGGGTTGCAGGACCTGCTCGACGATATCTGGGGGCGACAGCCCACCGAGTTCAAGACCGAGGTGGAGCTCCCGGTCGCCCAGCTCATCGCCCGGGCCCGGGGCGAGGACGGTCTCTCGCCCTACCAGTTCGCCAAGAAGGTGGAGCGGGTGCTGGACGAGTACGTGCGCCCCATGCTGGCCCAGGACGGCGGCGACCTGGAGGTGGTGGACATCAAGGACACGCTGGTCTACTGCCGCCTGAAAGGGGCCTGCGCCGGCTGCGTGGGCGCCAACCAGACCATCAAGTTCATGGTGGAACAGGTGCTCAAGGACCGGGTGGACCAGCGCTGCCGGGTCATTGCCGTCTAGGAGACCACCATGCCGGTCATTTATCTCGACAACAACGCCACCACCGCGGTTGCCCCGGAGGTGGTGGAGGCCATGCTCCCCTACCTCGAGGACCAGTACTTCAACCCCTCCTCCATGTACGAGGCCGCCCGCGGACCGGCCCGGGCCATTGCCGAGGCCCGCGCCACCGTGGCTCGCCACCTGCACTGCCGGCCGGAGGAGATCCTCTTCACCTCCTGCGCCACCGAGTCCAACAACACGGCCATCATCGGTGCCCTCCGCGCCCGCCCCGAGCGTCGCCACGTCGTCACCACCCAGGTGGAACACCCGGCCGTACTGGAGGTCTGCAAGTTTCTGGTGCGAGAGGGTTTCGATGTGGATTTCCTGCCCGTGGACGGCAGCGGCCAGCTCAACGTGGAGGCCTTCGTGCGCGCCCTGAGGCCGGGGCAGACGCTGCTGGTCTCGGTGATGCACGCCAACAACGAGACCGGCGTGCTCTTCCCCATCGCCGAGCTGGCCCGCATAACCAAGGAAACCGACCCGGGGATCCTCGTCCACACCGACGCCACACAGACCGCCGGCAAGCTTCCCCTCGACCTCCGGGGCGAGCTGCGGCACGTCGACCTGCTTTCCCTGTCGGGGCACAAGCTCCACGCCCCCAAAGGGGTGGGGGCACTCTTCCTGCGCCGGGGGGCGCCGGTGCGACCGTTCCTCTTGGGCGGCCATCAGGAGAGCGGCCGCCGCGGCGGCACCGAGAACGTCCCCTACATCGTCGGCCTGGCCCGCGCCCTGGAGCTGGCCGAGGCCACCCACGCCGAGGACGGGGAGCGCATCACCGCCCTGCGGGACCGGCTGGAGGGGGAGCTCACCCGCCGCATCCCGTACCTGGAGGTGAACGGCGCAGGGGCGCCCCGCCTGGACAACACCCTGAACGTGGCGGTGCACTTCGTGGAGGGAGAGGGGATGCTGTACCAGCTGTCGGCGCGGGGGATCTGCGCGTCCTCGGGGTCGGCGTGCACCTCCGGCTCCCTGGAGCCCTCCCACGTCCTGCGCGCCATGGGAGTGCCGTTCACCGCCGTGCACGGGTCGCTGCGCTTCTCCCTGTCGCGCTACACCACGGCCGAGGAAATCGAGGCGGTGATCGAGGCCTTGCCGGAGATCGTCGCCAGCCTGCGGCGCCTCTCCCCCTACTGGGACGAGGGCGCCCGGGCCCCCCGCCCCGAGGGCGAGGCGCTGCTGCGCCAGGCCGTGGAAGAGCGCCGGCAGCGCCTGGCACAGCAGAGTTAGCCGCTGGGCTATCATGACGAGGAAGAGTTGGTAGGGTCATGTTGGCTCGCAGAGGTGCCTTTGCATGAGTGTATCGGAAGATTACCGGTCTGCCGCGGTGCGCCATTTTCGTGACGGCAACTTCCTTTTCGAAGATCGTCGTTTCCCGAATGCCGACCAGTTGTTCGGCCTGGCAGCGGAATGCGGTCTCAAGTGGGCGCTGACAGAGGTGCCCAGCGATTTCAAGAAAGGGAGAACCAACCAACCGCTCCGGGTTCACATTAACGTGCTTTGGCACCGCTTCCCCTGCCAGAGTTTACAGCGCCTCTTCCCACGCCTAGCCGGCCTCCTGGCGAGCCGTTGGCAACCGTTCGAAGACTGGTCGGCCGACCAACGATATTGGCCCGAGGGGTATATCGACGATAATACCTGTAGGAGACATCAAAACGCGGCGCGAAGAATTCTCGGGGCGGTTGGGCTCTTGACACTCAGGGGGAAGCCGTGACGACGCCCTATTTCGACGAGGCCCTCGGAGTCCTGATCGAAACCTTTCGCCGCTCGCCGATGACGGCCCAGGTAAGAAAGATCACGGTAGTGCGAGATCCTGTGGGGCGCTTGACCACCGTTCTCGGCGACGACGTCATGGCGGATGCAGCCGCTTCAAAAACCCTTGCGAGTCTGTTGCACCAGGCGCTGGGCGTCTACAGCCCTGGCCAAGCGGAGATACTGCTCCGCGAGAGCGACCTGCTCGACCCTGGGGACGTACTCGATTCGCCTGACAAGGTTTTCCTGGGGGGGCTTTCCGACACACCCTTCGAGGTCTATTTGGTAGATCGTCTGCTGACCAACCTTGACTGGCTACGGAAGCCGCTCCATCGCGAATCTCAGGTCCCGGTAGGGGTGGGATACAGTTTGAAAGGTGGGGTCGGTCGCAGCAGTGCGCTGGCCGTCCTCGCCTGGTACTTGGCGCGACAGGGTAAGAACGTTGTGATCATCGACCTCGACCTGGAGGCCCCCGGCCTCGGTGCCATTCTTCTCGAAAATTCGAGTGACCGAGGAGCCGTCGATTGGCTCGTCGAATCGCTGGCTGGCAACACTTCGGACGAATTTTTACGAGACTGCCTGACGCCCAGCCCGGTGGCGAATGGCGAGGCCGGATCTATCGCCGTCATGCCGGCCTTCGGACAACGAACTGCCGACTATATTCCCAAGATAGGGCGCATCTACTTGCCTACCATCTCCGAGGACGGCCGCGAGTGCGGGCTCGCCGATCGCCTGGCAGAACTTCTCGCCACCCTCGACAAGTTTTCTCCCCGACCCGACGCCATCCTTCTGGATGCCCGCGCCGGCCTGCACGACCTGGCCGCAGCGGCCGTGACTCGTCTAAATGCAGAAGTTTTTCTCTTCGCGAGGGACGAGGAACAAAGCTGGTCAGCGCACCGTCAGTTGTTTTGCCACCTGGCGCGGTCGCCGGCGGTGAGCTTCGGAATGCCTGACGACGACTTGCGGTGGCGCATGAAGATGGTCGCCGCGCAAATCGATGTCTCCGAAGCCGCCTTGACGCGATGGGTCGAGCGTTCCTATGAGGCGTGGATCGACCTTTACGATGACGAAACTGCCGGCGACGAGGCGCGCAGTTTTGCTCGCGACGAAACCAACGCCCCGCACTTCCCGATGTTGATTTACTTCAATTCCGAGCTTCGTGGATTCGTATTGTCAGAGCCAGAGCGTCGCCCCAGCTGGTCGGTTCTCGAGAACGCCTTCGGGCCCTTCCTCAGAGAAGCCACTGCACGCCTCTTGAGCGGTGCTGGCGAGAATGGTCGATCATGACTGTTGTTGATCGGCATGTCGCACGAGCGGCCCTGGTCGACCTTGCCGATCAGGCGGCCCAAACATCCCTTGATCCCCCGGACCTCTCCCAGGTGTACGCTCCGTCACGTCACGGCAAGGCTCTCCGTCCAGATGTAGCCGTCGTGGTTGGCATGAGAGGGGCGGGCAAGAGTTTATGGACGGCGGTTCTGGCGAACGAAGAGTGTCGCCAATTCGTCGCCCAACAACTGGCGAGTGCGTCCCTCGAAAACACGGTGGTGCGGGTCGGTTTCGGCCTCGATGATTCTCAGCGGGACTTCCCGAACCCCGAGGGCTTGCAGGAGCTCATGAAGGAGGGGGCACAACCAGTCGACGTGTGGCGCACGGTCGTCCTGCGGCACGCCCTCGAAGTCACCGGAAACAGGCCTGCCGACGATCAGAGTGCTGCGCCAGCTTTGGCAGGATCCTGGCCCGAGCGAGTTCACTGGTTTTCGCGAGACCGCGAGCAGGCGGAGCGTCTTCTGACCAACGCCAACGAGGAACTGCAACGGCAAGGTCGCGTCCTGCTGGTGCTTTTCGATGCGTTTGATCGGGCCGCCCGAGATTGGCCGACCGTCCGCGAATGGACCCGCGGCGCTCTGGAGGTGGCACTACGCTTGCAAATGACTCGGGCCATACGAGCGAAGCTGTTCATCAGGCCTGACCTCGACGAAGACGACGAGGTGTGGCGCTTTGCCGACTCGTCGAAGCTCCGACACAACCAGGTCAATCTGGAATGGACTACCGCTGATCTTTACGGCCTCTTGTTTTCCCATCTTGGCAACCACAGTTCTTTTGGAAAAGAGTTTCGCGATGCGACGGCACTCGCATTCGGCGAAAGTTGGCGTGAGGAGCGAGGCGTCCAAATTCTTCCTCAGTCCCTCAAGAACGCCGAGCACCAGCAAAAAGTGATCGAATGGCTCGCTGACACCTACATGGGGAGGGGACCGAAACGAGGGTATACTTCTTCCTGGATTCCTCTCCATCTGGCCGACGCCAAGGGGCGTTTGAGCCCACGCAGCTATCTGTTGGCGTTCAAACGTGCGGCAGAGCACATGGTGGAGAAAAATCCCGACTACCATCTGGCATTGAACTACAGATCGATCCAGGAAGGCGTAGTCGAAGCGTCACGGGTAAGGGTGGCAGAAATTGCCGAAGATTATCCCTGGATACGACCTCTCTTCGAGGCGTTGCGAGGGATAGCTGTTCCCGTTTCCACCGAGGATTTGAGGCAACGCTGGTCCGATCAAGCCATGAGCGAGATGGAAGAGGCGATCGGCGACAAACTGCCGCCGCGGCGCTACCACACTGATTCGCTGCGGAGAAGGACTCGCGAAGCCCTCGTAGACGACCTCGAGGGATTGGGAGTCGTTTACCGCACCCACGACGAGCGCATCAATATTCCTGACATCTTCCGCGTCGGATTCGGCATTCGCCGCAAGGGCGGGGTGAGACCGCCGAGGTAGCGATCCGACCGTTCTTCTTCGGCAGGTGGAAACGGTCGCTCGTCGCAGCGCATGGCCTTTGGCGCATCGTTCTGCTACCGTTGGAAAGGGGACGAGGAGCGGCGGCAGCGCCTGGCACAGCAGCGGTGAGGGCGGGGGAAGCCCCTCCCCAGCCGCGCCCCGACCGCCCTCACACCATGCGCAGCAGGTGGCCCATCTTGTGCTTCTTGGCCTCCAGGTAGCGGCGGGTGTGTTCGGTGGGCGGGACCTCCAGCGGCACCCGCTCGACGATTTCCAGCCCGTACCCCTCCAACCCCACGTACTTCTTGGGGTTGTTGGTCATCAACCGCATCCGGCGCACCCCCAGCTCGCGCAGGATCTGCGCCCCGACCCCGTAGTCGCGCATGTCGGCGGGGAAGCCCAGCCGCTCGTTGGCCTCCACGGTGTCGGCGCCGCAGTCCTGCAGCTCGTAAGCGCGCAGCTTGTTGAACAGGCCGATGCCGCGCCCCTCCTGCAGGAGGTAGAGCAGCACCCCGCTGCCCTCGGCGCGGATGCGCTCCAGCGCCGTCTCCAGCTGGGCGCCGCAGTCGCACCGCGAGGAACCGAAGACGTCGCCGGTCAGGCACTGGGAGTGCACCCGTACCAGCACCGGCCGCTCGCCGTCGACCTCGCCCATCACCAGCGCCAGGTGCTCCTCGGCGGTCACCTGGGAGCGAAAGGCGAAGACCTTGAAGTGGCCGTAGCGGGTCGGCAGCTCCGGCGCCGCCACCCGCTCCACCAGCCGCTCGTGGCGCATGCGGTAGGCGATGAGGTCGCGCACCGTGATCAGGCACAGGCCGTGCTCGCGGGCCACCTCCTGCAGGCGCGGCAGGCGCGCCATGGAGCCGTCGGCGTCCATGATTTCGCAGATCACTGCCGCCGGATAGAGGCCGGCGATGCGCGCCAGGTCCACCGACGCCTCGGTGTGCCCGGCGCGCTTGAGGACGCCGCCGTTGCGGGCGCGCAGGGGGAACATGTGGCCCGGGCGGATGAGATCGGCGGGGCGAGTGGCCGGGTC
The DNA here is from genome assembly GCA_039961755.1 of Acidobacteriota bacterium. Lineage (GTDB taxonomy): Bacteria > Acidobacteriota > Thermoanaerobaculia > Thermoanaerobaculales > Thermoanaerobaculaceae > CALEVZ01. The sequence goes on from JABRVY010000160.1 coordinate 15,367, forward strand.
GATGACGGCGAGCACGGTGGCCGCCCGGTCGGCCGCCGAGATCCCCGTGGTGGTGCCCCGCCGCGCCTCGATGGAGACGCAAAAGGCCGTCTGGTGGGGGGAGGTGTTGTGCTCCACCATGGGCTTGAGGTCCAGCTCGTCGCAGCGCGCCTCGGTCAGGGCCAGGCAGATGAGGCCGCGGGCGTGCACCGCCATGAAGTTGATCGCCTCGGGGGTGATCTTCTCCGCGGCAAACGCCACGTCCCCCTCGTTTTCGCGGTCCTCGTCGTCGACGATGATGACCGCCCGGCCGCGGCGCATCTCCGCCGCGGCCTCCTCCACGCTGACGAACCCCCCGGCGCCGGCCTCCCCCTCGCTCATCCCTCTCACGCCTAGCTTTCCGAGGCCTGCGCCGGCTTGACGGTCATGGGCACCGCGACGGTCTTGCTCACCCCGCTGCCCAGCTCCTTGAGGGTGATTTCCAGGCGGTACTCACCGGGGCGACGGAACCCCTTGAGCGGCAGGCTCGAGCCCATCATCCACAGGTCCTCGGTGATGGGCGAGAAGGTGACGTTCTGGGTGGGCAGCTCGGCCACCTTGCGATCGCCGAAGAAGAGGTTCAAGGTCAGCTCGCCGTTCACCTGGCCCTCCGCCGTCACTGGCGGGCGGACGATGAAGCAGAAGTAGGCCAGGGATTCATCGGTGGTGTAGGTGTCCCCCAGGCGGGGCAGGATCCGCCACCCGCCGACGTTGAAGGGGTCACCCAGGTGCGCCTGCGCCTCCTGCCGCACATCCACCCCCCAGTAGAAGGGAGAGATGTACGTCCCCTCCTCGGGCACCTTGTCGGTGGTGGCGCTGACGGTGGTGACGGCCAGCGGCGCACCCTGCTTCAGCAGCGCCAGATCGATCTCCCAGGTACCGGCGTCCACGGGGATGGAGAACTCGTAGGCGCGGCCGCCCGGCACACTCAGCGGCGCTGCGGCCATCACGAAGGTGCCGCCGGCTCCTGCCGCCCCCCGCGCCTGGCCCACCGCCTCATCCGCCGCCGGCACCGTGTCGGGCAGGAAGAGGTGGACCCACACCGGGTGCATGAGCGCCGACATCAACCCCTCGCGCACCAGCACCTGGGCGCCCTCGGGCCACGGCCGCGCTTCCGCGCTGAACACCGCCAGCTGCTGGGCGGTGGCACTCTTGGAGCCCGCCACCAGCCCCAGCCGCGGCACCTCGGTGAGCTTGGGGTGCAGCAGCGTGCGCTCCGGCGCTTCGGCCAGCAGCTTCAGCGCATTGGTATTGCGCCGCTCGGTGCGGTTGAGCACGAAGTCGCCCAGGTTGGGCCGGCTCTCCACGAAGAAGAACAGCACCTGTTGCGCCTTGATGGAGGGGGGAATCTGCTCCCCGCGGTACTCCCACACTTCCCCCTCGCCCTGGCGATCCGCCGAGTCGCTCATCCAGCCGGAGCCCTCTCCCAGCTGCCGCTGGGTGCGATCCCCCGAACCGAACTTTTCTGCCGCCCGCGGCCGGCCCAGGACGATGAAGGTCCGCCCCCGGTCGGTGAGCGCCCCGCGCTGCTTCTCCCAACCAAACGCCTGGTCTGCCGCTGCCACCCGCTGATCGAACTCCACCTTGAACTCGTTGATGGCGGTGTTCAGATCGGGATCCCGCCGCGCCCAGAACAGCTCCACCCACGCCCTGGCTGCCGCCTCGCTGGTCAGCTTGGCGAACTCCTTCTTCTCGTCCTTGGTGGCAATCCACTGCGCTGGCCCCTCCATGAATTTCAGGTACTCCTCCGCCAGCGCCGTCCCCGCCATCGTCCCTGCCAGCCACACCGCCAGAGCCGACCTCGTCAGTCCGCGTTTCATCCTGTCACACCTCGCTTCCGCCCCGCCGAGGGCAACCCCGGGGCGACGGCATGATACATCTTCGAGGGGGGTGCCAGGTACAGCCTTCCTGGCGATTCTGGAGGGGGAGGATGTCCGCCGTGTGCCCACGAGGGAGCCGGGCATGGGGCGGCGCCGCAAGCGCAGGGGTGAGCCTTGCGCGGCGACGGCGGGAAGTGCTAGGAAGCTGCCTGCGGGAGGGTCTCATGCACGCCATCAACCCGGCCACCGGCGAGCTGCTCCGCACGTACCCCGAAACTACCAGGGAGGACGTGGATCAGGCGTTGACCGCGGCGGTGGAGGCGCAGCGCCGGTGGCGGCGCACCTCTTTTTCCCGGCGCGCCGAGGTGCTGGAGCGAGCCGCTGGAAGGCTGCGGCAGCGGCGGGAGGAGCTGGCGCGCCTGGCCGCGTCGGAGATGGGGAAACCCATCCGCGAGGGCCGCGCCGAGGTGGACAAGTGCGCCTGGGTGTGCGAGCACTACGCCCGGCACGCCGCCGCCATGCTGGCCCCCGAGGAGGTGGCCACCGACGCCCGGCGAAGCTTCGTCACCTTCAATCCGCTGGGCGTCGTGCTCGCGGTCATGCCGTGGAACTTCCCCTTCTGGCAGGTTTTTCGCTTTGCCGCCCCGGCCCTGATGGCGGGCAACGCCGGCGTGTTGAAGCACGCCTCCAACGTGCCCGGTTGCGCCCTGGCCATCGAGGAGGTGCTGCGCGAGGCCGCCCTTCCCGAGGGGCTGTTCCGCACCCTGCTGGTCGGGTCGGGCATGGTGGAGTCGCTCATCGCCGACCCCCGGGTGGCCGCCGTGACCCTGACCGGCTCGGAGCCGGCCGGGCGGGCGGTGGCGGCGTGCGCCGGAGCGCACCTCAAGAAGACCGTCCTGGAGCTGGGGGGCAGCGATCCCTACGTGGTCCTGGCCGACGCCGACATCGACCACGCCGCCGCGGTGTGCGCCGCCGCCCGCCTGATCAATTCGGGCCAGAGCTGCATCGCCGCCAAGCGCTTCGTGGTGGAGCGGGCGGTGCTGGAGCGCTTCACCGTGCTGTTCGTGGGGCACATGCGGGCGGCCCGGGTGGGAAACCCCCTGGAGGAGGAGACGCAGGTGGGGCCGCTGGCCCGGGTCGATCTGCGCGACGAGCTGCACGCCCAGGTAAAGGCCAGCATTGCCCGGGGGGCGCGCTGTCTGCTGGGCGGCGAGATCCCCGCTGGCCCCGGGGCGTTTTATCCCCCCACCGTGCTGACGGATGTAACCCCCGGCATGCCCGCCTGGGAGGAGGAGCTGTTCGGGCCGGTGGCCGCCATCATCGCCGCGGCGGACGCCGAGGACGCTGTACGCATCGCCAACGACTCCCGCTTCGGTCTGGGGGCGGCGGTGTTCACCGGCGACCCGCCCCGGGGGGAGCGACTGGCGGCGGAGGAGCTGGAGGCCGGGTGTTGCTTCGTCAACGCCGCGGTGCGCTCCGACCCCCGCCTGCCCTTCGGCGGGGTCAAGGCCTCGGGCTACGGGCGGGAGATGTCCCACTACGGCATCAAGGAGTTCGTCAACATCAAGACGGTGTGGGTGGGGTAGCGGACCGTGCTGCGGGAGCACGACCACGGCGCCATCGTGCGGCTGGAGCTGGCGCGTACCTTCCTCGGCCACGTCATCTATCACGTCTACTGCTACCTCATCGACGGGCTGCTGATCGACACCGGCCCCCCCGCTACCGCCGCTGCCATGGCCCGCTGGGCGGCTGCCCGTCCGATCCGGCGGGTGGTCCTCACCCACCACCACGAGGATCACTCCGGGGGGGCCCCCCTGCTCGCCCGCAGGCTGGGCGTCCCGATCGAGGCGCCGGCGGCCACGGTGCGGGTGCTGGCGAACTTCCCCCGCATCCCCGCCTACCGTCGCCTGGTGTGGGGGCAGCCGGGCAGTGCCGAACTGAAACCACTCGGCGAAGTTATTGAAACGGAAAGGTATCGATTCCGCGTCGTGCCCACCCCGGGACACGCCGCCGATCACGTGGCGCTGTTCGAGGAGCGCGAGGGGTGGCTGGTGTCGGGGGACCTGTATATTTCCCCCCGCGCCGTCTACCTGCGCCCGGTGGAGGACGCCTGGACCATCCTCGCCTCCTTAGAGCGCCTGCGCGACCTCAATCCCAAGATGCTGCTGTGCTCCCACGCCGGCCTGGTCCCCGATGCCACCCGCGCCCTGGAGCGCAAGATCGCCTACTGGCGCGGCCTGGCCGAGAGGGCCCGGCAGATCGCCGCCGCCGGCGCATCCGCGGCGAGCGTCGCGCGGCAGCTGTTGGGCCGGGAGGGAGCCATGGCCCTCATCTCCCTGGGCGATTTCTCCAAGCGCAACCTCATCAAATGTTTGCTGGAGGACCCCGGCGGCCCACGTCGCCTGGGGGACTGATCCTTTGTTCGTTTACTGGCAAAGGAGCTTTGTGGCGATGAGATGATTTACGGCCGCCCCCGTCCCATGCTATTGTCACCAGGGGGGAGGCCGCCATGCGAATACCTGTGACGGCGTTACTGCAGCTGGCCACCACCGAGTCGTCCATCCCACCCGCCGGCGGCCCGGTGCGCACCGTGGTCCGCATCGTTCTCGGTGTCTTCATCGCCATGCTGGCCAGCTACATCCTGATCGAGCAGATTGGCTCCTGGCGCCGCAGGAGGACTGACCGTGACCGCTGAGCACCGTCGCGACCCCGAGGAGATCCAGCGCTTCACCGCCAACGAGCTGGCCCAGCACTGGGTGCTGATGATCACCTTGACGGTGCTGGCCCTGACCGGCCTGGCGCTGTTCGCCCACGGCACCTGGATAGGCAAGGTGCTGATGGCGATCGAGGGAGGCATGGAGGCCCGCGGCGCCATCCACCGTTTCTTCGCCGTGGTCCTCATGCTCCTTACCGCCTGGCACTTCCTCTACGTGGTGTTCACCGAACGGGGGCACCGGCAACTCATGGAGATGCTCCCCCGCTCCAGCGACCTCCGCGGCTTTGTCGCCCTCCTGGGCTACTACCTGGGCCGCACCGCCGAGCCGCCCCCCTTCGGGCGGTTCACCCCCATGCAGAAGCTGCAGTACTGGGGGGCGGGGATGGGGTCGCTGATGATGATCGGGACGGGGCTCGTCCTGTGGTTCCACACCCAGGCCATGGCGGTGCTGCCCAAGTGGCTCTTCGACGTCACCACCATCGTGCACGGCTACGAGGGGCTGATCCTCTTCATCCTGCTGTTCGGGTGGCACCTCTACATCGTCCACTTTTCCCCCGGCAACTTTCCCATGCAACGCACCTTCCTCTCCGGCCGCATCTCCCGGCAGCGGCTGTGGCAGGAGCACCGCCTGGAGTACCTGGAGCTGTTCGGCGATCGTTCTCCCGCATCCTTCCCCGAGGAGAAAGGGGAGGAATCACCATGAGGACCCTGGCACACCTGGCCCCCGCAGCGCTGGCGGCGGCCGCCGCCGCGCAGCCGGTCCCGGCGCCGACCCCCGCTGCCCCCCTGGCGGCGGAGGTGCGGCAGTGCGGCATCTGCCACGGCCGGCCGGAGTTCAAGCAGGTGGAGGCCGACGGCACCGTGCGCACCCTGTGGGTGGACGAGGGGGAGATCAGGCGCTCCGTGCACGGCAAGTGGCACTGCATCGACTGCCACGCCGATGTGGACCGCATCCCCCACCCCGCCCGCCTCGCCCAGGTCAACTGCCAGCGCTGCCACTTCCCCGGCAACCCGGTGGGCGCCCCCGAGGACGTCAACTACGAGGGGTACGTCAAGTCGGTGCACGGCCGGCTGCGCCTGGCCGGCAACCCCAAGGCCCCCGCCTGCCAGGATTGCCACGGCGCCCACGGGGTGGTCAAGCACACCGATCCCGCCTCGCCGGTGCACCCCACCCGCGTGCCTGCCACCTGCGGCCGCTGCCATGTGCAGATCTTCGCCGAGTACACCACCTCCGCCCACGGCGTCTCGCTGCTGGAAAAGGACAACACCGAGGCGCCTTCGTGCTCGTCCTGCCACGGCGAGCACGGCATCCTGCCGGCCAAAGAGAACGCCTCGGCGGTCTCCGCCACCCACATCCCGGAAACCTGCTCCACCTGCCACGGCATGACCGAGTTCAACCTGCGCTACGGCATCCCCATCAACCCGGTGCGCACCTTCCGGCATACCTTCCACGGCATCGCCAACGAGTTGGGCTCCGCCCGGGTGGCCAACTGCGCCTCCTGCCACACCGCCCACAACGTGCTATCGGCCAGCGACCCCCGCTCCACCGTCAACCCCGCCAACATCCCCACCACCTGCGGCAAGGCGGGGTGCCACCCCGGGGCCAACGCCAACTACGCCCGCGGTCGCTTCCACATCGACCCCTCCAGTCGCGACGCCGGCATCATTTTCTGGGTCGCGCTGTTCTTCAAGATCCTCACCATCTCCACGCTGGCCGGTCTGGGGGTGCACATTCTTTTGGATCTGGCCAAGAAACTCCGTCACCGCCACCACGGAGCCGCTACCCGTGACTGATCAGCCCAGCCATCTCGAGAAAGCCATCGCCGAGCAGTTGCGCTCCGCCCACGGCCTCGACCCCGAGGCCGCCGCCCACCGAGCCGCCGACATGCAACAGCGCCTGGCGCCCCGTTTCGCCACCTGGGTGCGGCGCGAGCTCGCCATCCTGGAAAGCCGCGAGCGCAAACGCACCCGGGCCCAGGCGCACCACCCCCGGGCGGTGGCGGGGGGGCGGGAGTTCCAGCGCTTTTCCTTGAACGTTCGACTGCAGCACGCGGTCATGGCCATCTCGGTGATCTTCCTGATCCTCACCGGCTTGCCGCTGAAGTTCTCGGATCTCGCCATCTCCAAGGCCATCATCAACTTCTTCGGCGGCCCCGACGTCTCGCCCATCGTCCACCGGGTAGCGGCCTCCTTCCTCATCTTCGTCGGGCTGTGGCACCTGGCCTACATCGCCCTGACGCGGGAGGGGCGGGCCCACTTCATGCTGCTCTTGCCGCGCCCCCAGGACGCCCGCGACGCCTGGCAGCAGATCAACTACTTCCTGGGTCGCACCGACGAGCGACCGCGCTTCGACAAGTTCAGCTACGTGGAGAAGTTCGACTACTGGGCGGTGTACTGGGGCATGGTCATCATGATCGGCTCCGGCACCGTGCTGTGGTTCACCAACCAGTTCCTGAAGGTGTTCCCCAAGTGGTTCACCGACATCGCCAAGGAGGCCCACTCCGACGAGGCGCTGCTGGCCACCCTGGCCATCGTCATCTGGCACTTCTACAACGTCCACTTCAACCCCCACAAGTTCCCCATGAACCCCACCTTCATCACCGGCCGCATCAGCGAGCAGGAGATGATCGAGGAGCACCCCCTGGAGTACGAACGCATCACCTCCGGGGCCCCCCTGGGACCGGCCGACAGCCGACCGGTGGAGGAGAAGGGAGGCCAGCGGTGAGACACTTCTTCATGGCGCTGCGGGAAGGCCTCGTCGAGCACCGGCGGGCCATCCTCACCCTCGTGGGCCTGGCGGCGGCGGTGGTGCTGGTGTTCCAGGCGGCGTTCTACTTCGTCTCGGCCCGCTCCGAGCTGTGTGGCACCTGCCACATCATGAGCCCGTACCTGGAGATGTGGCGCGCCTCCTCCCACCGCGACGTGGCCTGCGTGGAGTGCCACTCGGAGTACCGCTACGCCCTCTCCCGGGTGTGGGCGAAGTACGCCCTGGGGATCTACACCACCCAGCTCCGCGCCGAGGTGCCCGACGCCCGCTGCCTGGCCTGCCACCAGCACCAGGACCTGGACACCGACGAGATGTTCCTGAAGAACATCCACTTCTCCCACCAGGGCCACATGGGCGAGATGCGCCGGGGCAAGCGGCTGCACTGCACCTCCTGCCACACCGGGTCCGCCATGGCTGGCACCAGCATCGCCCAGCGCGACCACGTGGTACTGCAGGAGCAGGTGTGCTTCACCTGCCACTTCAAGGGCGCCGAGGCCGGCCAGGCGGCCACCGGGTGTCTGGTCTGCCATGGCCCCCCCAGCACCGTGGTGACCCACCACGGCATCGAGTTCGACCACGAGACCTACCTGAAGCGCGGGGTACGCTGCGAGACCTGCCACACCGAGGTCACCCGCGGCGACGCCAACGTCCCCCGGGAGCGCTGCTGGAGTTGCCACGTGGCGCACATGGAGGCCTTTGAGGACCCTGTGCGGGTGCACGAGATCCACGTGCAGCGCCGCATCATCGATTGCCGCCGCTGCCACAACACCCTGGAGCACGGCAAGTTCACCATGACCGGCGCGCTCGGGGACCGCTGCGAGTCCTGCCACACCCCCGTGCACACCCCCCAGGAGAAGCTGTACGTGGGCATCGGCGGGCGGGGCGTCCCCGACACCCCCGACACCATGTTCCTGGCCCGGGTGGCGTGCAACTCCTGCCACGTCCCCACCGCGGGGGGGCCGGCGGCGGCGGGCAAGGCGCTGCGCGAGTCGTGCGTCACCTGCCACGGCCCGGGGTACGGGCGCATGGTGGATGACTGGCGGCGGGAACTCGGCTCGCTGCTGGCCACCGTCGACGCCCAGGTGCGCCGCGCCGAGGGGATATTGTCTCGCCTGGCCGCCTCCCACGCTCAATCTCTGGTCGACGCCCGCCATAACGTCGAGTTCGTGCGCTCCGCCGGCGGCCACCACAACGTGCACTACGCCGTGGACCTGCTGCGCCACGCCAACGATCAGGCCACTGCCACCCTGCGCGCCGCCGGCGTGGCGGTCACCCCGCCCCCGGCGGTGCTGGCCTCCGCCGCCGGCTACTGTCGCGTCTGCCACTCCACCGCCCACCTGGGCACGCGCCTGCCCTTCGGCGACATGTTCTACGACCACAACCGCCACATCGCCGCTGGCATCGGCTGCGACAGCTGTCACTCCCTGGACAAGCATGGCAAGACGGCGATCACCGCCGAGCAGTGCATGGCCTGCCACCACGGCCCGACGCAGAAGCGCACCTGCGAGAGCTGTCACCAGCCGCAGGCCTCCCTGTACCGCGGCGAGCTGGCCGGCACCGGGATCAAGGGGGACCCCGACTTCATGGCCGCTGCCGACACCGCCTGCACCGACTGCCACGACCTGACCTCCCGGCAGCCCCTGGTGAAGAGCGTCCAGCAGGCCTGCATCGGCTGCCACGACGCCTCCTACGGCGACATGCTGGTCCAGTGGATCAACGAGGACCAGCAGCGCCTGCAGGAGCTCGCCGTGCTCCTGGTGCGCGCCCGATCGGCCGCCCGCGAGCCCGCCCAGCGCCAGGCGGTGGCCCGCGCCGAGGCCATCCATCAGGCGCTGCTGGCTGCCAGGGGGTCGCACAACACCGTGCTGGCCGACGAGGCCGCCACCCAGGCGAAAAGACTCCTCGCCTGGGCCCGGTAGGAGGGTGTCATGACGCTCGTGTTTCTCAACTCAGACCGCATCGGCAACGGCGAGCCCGAGCTCGGCCGCAAGCTCCTCCAGCTCTTCCTGGACAGGCTGGTGGCCTCGGATGTCAAGGTGGACGCGGTGGTCTGCCTCCACCGCGCCGTCCTCCTCACCACCGAGGACAACCCTGCCCTGGCGAGTCTCAAGGCCCTGGCCGCGCGCGGCGCCCTCATCACCTCCTGCGGCACCTGCCTGGAATTCTTCGGCCGCAAGGAGATGCTGCTGGTGGGCGCGGTGGGGGGGATGCAACAGACGGTGGAGATGTTCGCCACCGCAGATCGCGTCATCGCCCCCTGCTAGGCGCCGGCCCGCACCGACTCCCGCTCCCACGCCCGAAGAGGCACAATGGCGGCCGCCGTCGCCGGCGGCGACGAGCGTGGAGGTAATCCGGGATGGCCGACGACGATCGTGGCGTGTGGGTCTTCGGGAGGTTTCTGCGGGTCGTGGCCCGGGGGGTGGGGCTGGCGGCCGGGG
>JABRVY010000161.1:0-1449 GCA_039961755.1 Acidobacteriota bacterium
GTGGGGCTCATCACGGAGCCGGCCCAGGCGGAGGCGATCGTGGCCCGCGGGCAGGCCGACCTGGCGCTCATCGGCCGGCAACTGCTGCGGGAGCCCGCCTGGCCGCTGCGGGCGGCTCGCGAGCTGGGGCTGGAGGGTCCCTGGCCGCTCCCGTACCTGCGGGCCAAGCTGTGAGAGGAGGAGCGAGATGAGACGCCACGGAGTCCTGACCGCAGTGCTGATGACCTGGGCGGCCGCGGCGGCGGCCCAGGGGGGCAGTGGCCTCGACGAGGCCGCCGTCACCCGCCTGGCCAACCTGGCGCTGGCCTGCGTGCACCGGGAATACCCCAACAAGATCGCCCACGTGCTGGACGGCGATGAGGACGTGCTGCCCCCTCGCCAGCTCACGCCGGCCTTTTACGGCTGCTTCGACTGGCACTCGGCGGTGCACGGGCACTGGCTGCTGGCCCGCCTGGCGCGGCTGTACCCCTCCCTGCCGGTGGCTGCCCAGGCCCGCGCGGCCCTGGCTCGTAGCCTGACGGCAGAAAACATCGCCGGGGAGGTGCGCTACCTCGGCCGCAAGGGGCGGGAAACCTTCGAGCGCCCCTACGGTCTGGCGTGGCTGCTGCAGCTGGCGGCCGAGCTCAAGGAGTGGCAGGACCCCCAGGCTCAGGGCTGGTCGGCGGCGCTCAAGCCCCTGGAGGAACTGGTGGTGCAGCGGTTGAAGAGCTGGTTGCCGAAGCTTTCCCACCCCATCCGCACCGGCGAGCACTCCCAGACCGCCTTCGCCTTCGGCCTCATCACCGACTACGCCCGGGGGGCGGGGGACACCGAGCTGGAGCAGATGGTGCGGGAGCGGGGGCACGCCTTTCACTTCGGGGACCGCGACTGCCCGCTCCTGATCTACGAGCCCTCGGGGCAGGACTTTCTCTCCCCCTGCCTGGCGGTGGCCGACCTGGCCCGCCGCTTCATGCCGCCGCCCCGCTTCGCCGCCTGGCTGGGGGGATTTCTGCCCCTCATCCCCCTGGACGGGCGGGGGGACTGGCTGCCGGTGGCGGTGGTCACCGACCCCACCGACGGCAAGCTGGCCCACCTGGACGGGCTGAACCTCTCCCGCGCCTGGATGCTGGAGGGGATCGCCGCTGGCCTGCCCGCCGAGGACCCCCGGGTGGGGTCCCTGCGCGCCGCCGCGGCGGTCCACCGCCAGTCGGGGCTGGCCGCGGTGACCGGGGAGCACTACGAGGGGGGGCACTGGCTGGGCAGCTTCGCCACCTACCTGGTCACCGGCCGGGGCCTGCCGGGGCCGCAAACGCAGGAGAGGCCTTGAGGTCCTCCGTGCTGGACCTGAGCCCTGAGGCGATCACCCGCCGCCTGGAGCTGGTGGCCGAGCTGCGCCGCCTGTGCCTGGAGCTGGGGAGGGCGCGCCCTGGCCAGGGTCATGGGGGGCAGGCGCCGGCTGCCGGTGGGCGG
>JABRVY010000162.1:0-1917 GCA_039961755.1 Acidobacteriota bacterium
GGTGCTGAGCCGCAACAGCGCTCGCCACGGGTGTCTTAATCCTCTTCTGAGCGAGGCAGGGTTTTTTTTCAGCCGCCGCACTGCCAGCACGCGCTAGCTAGCCGGCGTCTTAATCCTCTTCTGAGCGAGGCAGGGTTTTTTTTAGACGGCGCGAAGATGAGGCGCGGTTGGCGGCAATGACGTCTTAATCCTCTTCTGAGCGAGGCAGGGTTTTTTTTGGGTGCAGGATGAAGAAGTTGATATTTGATCATGACACGTCTTAATCCTCTTCTGAGCGAGGCAGGGTTTTTTTTATGGACGCTATGGCGCATCGCGTTGTCTGGTGGGCGTCTTAATCCTCTTCTGAGCGAGGCAGGGTTTTTTTTAACGCGCGGAAAGGGAACCATGGAAAGGCTTGTCGGAGGTCTTAATCCTGTTCTGAGCGAGGCAGGGTTTTTTTGAGGTAAGGAACGACATCGCGGCGCGAAAGCGCTCCGGTCTTAATCCTCTTCTGAGCGAGGCAGGGTTTTTTTTAAAAACCCCGGTGAGTCGTGCCCGGGGCAAAAAAAACGTCTTAATCCTCTTCTGAGCGAGGCAGGGTTTTTTTTATTGGTCCCGCCGCTATGTTCCCGATTTCGGTGACGTCCGTCTTAATCCTCTTCTGAGCGAGGCAGGGTTTTTTTTTCGTAGCGGCCGCGCGGCGTGGCGCATGTGACGCAGCGTCTTAATCCTCTTCTGAGCGAGGCAGGGTTTTTTTTTGGAGCGTCCTGACGGCACGCGAGAATGGTGGCGCTAGTCTTAATCCTCTTCTGAGCGAGGCAGGGTTTTTTTTGAGCGCGCCTCCGGCACGCGCGAATGGTGGCGCTACGGGTCTTAATCCTCTTCTGAGCGAGGCAGGGTTTTTTTTCGAGAAAGCCATAGGTCTCAAGAAAGAAATCAGGGAAGTCTTAATCCTCTTCTGAGCGAGGCAGGGTTTTTTTTGCGGGGGTCTCGGTCCCGTTTGCCCGCCGGAGTATCACGTCTTAATCCTCTTCTGAGCGAGGCAGGGTTTTTTTTGGGTGCACCGACCCCGGGTGCTGCCTCCAGCACCCGGGGTCTTAATCCTCTTCTGAGCGAGGCAGGGTTTTTTTTGTGTTCGCGCCGCCAACGCTGAGGCGCTCGCCTCGGCGTGTCTTAATCCTCTTCTGAGCGAGGCAGGGTTTTTTTTGGGGGGGCCAGAAAAACCCCGGTGAGTAGTGCCCGGGGTCTTAATCCTCTTCTGAGCGAGGCAGGGTTTTTTTTTGGTGCGTGGTCCGCACCAGCGCCAGCGGGCGCCAGGCGTCTTAATCCTCTTCTGAGCGAGGCAGGGTTTTTTTTGCGGGGAGGCCGGACGTGTCGGCCTCCCCGGTGGGAAGTCTTAATCCTCTTCTGAGCGAGGCAGGGTTTTTTTTCAGGCCGCAGCGGCGATCGCGGGTTGCTGGTAATCCGCGTCTTAATCCTCTTCTGAGCGAGGCAGGGTTTTTTTTAACAAAGGAGTGGCGCCCCATAAAGCGCCCGGCGCGCAGTCTTAATCCTCTTCTGAGCGAGGCAGGGTTTTTTTTGTGCGTGTGGCTGCGCTTGATTGCTGGGCGCTTGATAGTCTTAATCCTCTTCTGAGCGAGGCAGGGTTTTTTTTCACCTCCTTGTGAAGAGTCGACCACGAAATTACCGGGTCTTAATCCTCTTCTGAGCGAGGCAGGGTTTTTTTTGACCGCGGGGAGGCCGGTCGCATCGGCCTCCCCGGCGGTCTTAATCCTCTTCTGAGCGAGGCAGGGTTTTTTTTGCCACCTATGTCCTCAACGCCCTGCCCGGCCCGGCCCGTCTTAATCCTCTTCTGAGCGAGGCAGGGTTTTTTTTCTACGGGTGCTGAGCCGCAACAGCGCTCGCCACGGGTGTCTTAATCCTCTTCTGAGCGAGGCA
>JABRVY010000163.1:0-1049 GCA_039961755.1 Acidobacteriota bacterium
CCGTGCCAGCACTCCCCCGCACCCCAACTCCACATCGTCGGGGTGGGCCCCGACCGCCAGCACATCGCAGGGAGCTACCATGGCCCCCCCTCCTCCCAGCACATCAGGTGCATTCCCGGCGCCGCCGGGTCCAGGGTCTCTGCCAGCTGCGTCGGCCACTCCAACCCCAGGCGCAGCAGCGGCGTCAATACCGACAGCCGCCGCTCCTGGGGCTGCCCGTCGGGGCGCAGGAAGGCGACAAGTCGGCGCCAACGTTGCACCTCGACGTCGTGGCTGCGCGCCCGGGCAAGCTCGGTGCGATGGGCCAGCCAGTCGAGCGCTGCGGTCATCTTGGCGGCGGTGGCCTCCAGGTCGGCGGTCAGCGCGGGCAGCTCCCGCTCCACCGTTTCCCGCAGGCTGGTCAGCCGCGCCTCCACCTGCCGCATGAGCGCCGCCTCCTGGCGTTGTATCCGGGCCCCGCCGCGAAGCCGGGCGGGCCGACGCCGGGCGAGCAGATCGCCCGGGGTGACCGCCAGCTGCCGGATCAGCCGTCGTTCGGCGCCCGTCACCACCGTGACGTGGGGGCGCAGCCGCCATATCGGCGGCGCCACCCCGGCCAGCTCCCACAGGGCGGCCGCTTGCAGGTGGTAGGCGAGCTCCGCACCCCCCAGCAGGCTGACGCCCGTCCCCAGGGCGGCATCCTGCAGCAGCGGGCGCAGCCAGACGTTGGGGGAGAAGCGCTGCGGGTACCGTTCCACCTCCGCGAGCAGCGCCCCGGGGCACTCTCCACCAGGCGCTGCCAGCCGTTCCCGCCGCCCGCCGTGCAGCCGAAAGATGGGCAGGCGCGTGACCGTGATGGCCAACGGCACCGGCCAGCCGCGCCCCTGCATCGCCTTCCCCCCATCGCCGAGCCGCTCCCACGCCTCGGGGAGGCGGGCGAGGGTTCGCAGCAGAGCGTCCCGTGCCGCCACCATCAGGGCCGGCTCCAGGGCGTCCACCAGCACCACTCCGAGGCCGCGCAGCAGGTGCGCCAGAAAACGCCCCGTGGCCTCCCCCAGGCAGACGCCCGG
>JABRVY010000164.1:0-2732 GCA_039961755.1 Acidobacteriota bacterium
GCCTGGGTGGCCCGGGCCATCACCCTGGCCGAGGCGGGGGAGCTGGCCGTCGGCACCCTCCCGGCTCCGGCCCGCCGCCCCCCGGTGGTGGGCATCACCGGCACCGGTGGGGCTGGCAAGTCCTCCCTCACCGACGAGCTGGTCCGCCGTTTCCTGCTGGACTTCCCCCAGGCCACGGTGGCGGTGCTGGCGGTGGACCCCTCCCGGCGGCGCACCGGCGGAGCGTTGTTGGGCGACCGCATCCGCATGAATTCCCTGGCCTCCCCGCGGGTGTACATGCGCTCCCTGGCCACCCGGCAGGCTCACCGCACCCTCTCCCAGGCCACCCACGCCGCCATCGAGGTGTGCGCCGCCTCCGGCTTCGATCTCATCGTCGTGGAGTCCGCCGGGGCCGGCCAGGGGGACAGCGAGATCGCCGATCTGGCCGACCTCTCCCTCTACGTCATGACCCCCGAGTACGGCGCCGCGATGCAGCTGGAAAAGATCGACATGCTGGATCTGGCGCAGCTGGTGGCCATCAACAAGTTCGACCGACCGGGCGCCCTCGACGCCCTGCGCGACGTGCGCAAGCAGTGGCGGCGCAACCGCAACGACTTCACCACCCCCGACGAGGCGCTGCCGGTTTTCGGCACCTGCGCCCACCAGTTCCACGACCGGGGCGTCAACGCCCTTTACCTGGCATTGGTGGGGGAGCTGGAGCGTCGCTTCGGGGAGCCCTGGCACCTCGAGTCCACCCACGCCGAACCGGCGGGAATGCCCGAGCGGCACCCCCTGATCCCCCCGGACCGGGTGGGCTACCTGCGGGCCATCGCCGGCACCTGCCGGACCGCCCGCAGCCGCGCCGAGGAGCAGGCGCGCGTGGCCCGCCGCCTGTACCAGCTGGTGGGCGCCCGGGCCATCCTGTCGGCCCGCAACGGGGCCGGTGACCACGCCGACCTGTGGCGGCTCTTCGAGGCGATCACCGCCGGCGCCCTGCCACCCCAGGCGGGCCTGGCGGACCTGGATGCCGAGATCCGCCGTCTGGCCCACGGGCTCACCCACGACTCCCGGCAGCTGCTGGCCTCCTGGCCCCGCCTGAAGGCTGACTACGCCCGGCGAGAGTTCACCTACCAGGTGCGCGGCAAGGACATCACTGTGCCCCTGACCAGCGTCTCCCTGGCCGGCACCCACGTCCCCAAGGTGGTGCTGCCCGAGGCCGAAGACTGGGGCGATATCCTGCTCTTTCTCGCCCTCGAGAACGTGCCCGGCGCCTTCCCCTACACCGCCGGCGTGTTCCCCTTCAAGCGCACCGAGGAGCTTCCCACCCGCATGTTCGCCGGCGAGGGGGGTCCGGAGCGCACCAACCGGCGCTTCCACTACCTGGCCCAGGGGCAGCCGGCGGTGCGGCTGTCCACCGCCTTCGACTCCGTGACCCTGTACGGCCAGGACCCCGCTCCGCGCCCGGACGTCTACGGCAAGGTGGGGGAATCGGGGGTGTCCATCTGCACCGTGGAGGACATGGAGCAGCTCTACGCCGGCTTCAACCTCCTCGACCCCCACACCTCCGTGTCCATGACCATTAACGGCCCGGCCCCCATGATCCTGGCCATGTTCTTCAACGTGGCGGGGCGGCAGGAGGCCAAGCGCCGCCTCATCGCCTCGGGGCGCCTGGCGGGCCGACCCGAGGACGCCCTGCAGCCGGTGGTGGACGGCCAGCGCTGGGATGACCTCGCCCCCCTGCTGGCCCCCGGCGAGTGGGAGGAGGCCCTGGCCTGCGCCGTGCAGGTGGTGCGCGGCACCGTGCAGGCGGACATCTTGAAGGAAGACCAGGCGCAGAACACCTGCATCTTCTCCACCGAATTCGCCCTCCGGATGATGGGGGACATCCAGCAGTACTTCGTCGAGCACCGGGTGCGCAACTTCTACTCGGTGTCCATCTCCGGCTACCACATCGCCGAGGCGGGCGCCAACCCCATCACCCAGCTGGCCTTCACCCTGGCCAACGGGTTCACCTACGTGGAGAGCTACCTGGCCCGCGGCATGGCCGTGGACGACTTCGCCCCCAACCTGTCGTTCTTCTTCTCCAACGGCATGGACCCGGAGTACACGGTGATCGGCCGGGTGGCCCGGCGCATCTGGGCCACCGCCATGCGCGAGCGCTACCGGGGCAACGAGCGCTCCCAGAAGCTCAAGTACCACATCCAGACCTCCGGCCGCTCCCTGCACGCCCAGGAGATCGCCTTCAACGACATCCGCACCACCCTGCAGGCCCTCCTGGCCCTGGCGGACAACTGTAACTCGCTGCACACCAATGCCTACGACGAGGCGATCACGACCCCCACGGAAGAGTCGGTGCGGCGGGCGGTGGCCATCCAGCTCATCTCCTCCTGGGAGTTCGGCCTGCTCAAGAACGAGAACCCCTGGCAGGGCTCCCACTTCATCGAATGGCTCACGGACAGGGTGGAGGAGGCCGTACTCCAGGAGTTCGAGCATCTTGCCGAGCGGGGAGACGTCCTGGGGGCCATGGAAACCGGCTACCAGCGCTCCAAGATCCAGGAGGAGTCGCTCCACTACGAGCGACTCAAGCACTCGGGGGAGTACCCCATCGTGGGGGTCAACACCTTCCTGGATCCCCGCCGGGGGGACAACGTCCTGGAGACCTCGGCCCTGACCCGCGCCAGTAAAGAGGAGAAGGACGCACGCCTCGCCCATCTCGCCGACTTCCACGCCCGCCACGGCGGCGCCGCCGCGGC
>JABRVY010000165.1:0-1977 GCA_039961755.1 Acidobacteriota bacterium
CCCCACCACCGCCTGCGCCCGCAGGGCGGGGTGGTCCAGCACCACCCGCACCACCGTCCCCTCCCGGCGCAGTAGCTCCGCCTGTTCCGCGTTCAAGGGAAACTTCACGTACTGCACCGAGGAGATGCGGGTGGGGGAGACCTGCGCCGTGTCGAAGACGGCCTCCACGGGCGGGGTGTCGCCGATGTGCATCCGCAGGCACCCCTCGATGCCCACCAGCTCGGCCAGCCTGGCCGCCCGCTCGGTGGGGTCCTCGTACTCGATCATCAGGGTGGCGGACAGCTCCCGGCCCGCCGGGACGAGGGGGTTGTAGGCGGCGAGCTCCGCCTCGATGGCCCCGGGCCGGCTCCAGCTCCCCTCCGCCCGCAGCATCTCGTGCACCTGGTACCACATGGTGTCGCGGTTCTCGAAGTGCACCGTGGCGTGCTCCCCCAGGGGGAGGCGGCGCCGGGCCTTCAGGGCCATGATGCGGCGGCGCAGCTCGGGGCGCTGTCTCTCGTACTCCGGGGCGGGCAGGATATCCTCGCGGCGGATCGGCTCCATGCTCTCTCCTTCTATGGGTTTCAGCGGGTCTCGCCGGGGGGGTGGACGGGGGTGGGGAAGCCGTCGCTCCGGTAGGCGCGGGCCAGCACCTCCACCGGGTGGAGCACCTCCACTCCGCACACCTGGCGGAACTGGATGGCCGCCAGGGGGCAGTCGCTGACCCACACCTGGGCCCCGGCCTCGCGCATGCCGTCGAAGGCCTTTTCCCCCTGCTTGAGGGAAAGGGGAAAGTACTCCTTCTTCATGGCCCAGGTGCCGTCGTGGCCGCAGCACTCGGTGACCGCCCGCGGCTTGACGGCGGGGATGCGGCGCAGCAGGTCGCGCCCGCGAAAGCCGATGTTCTGCATGCGCAGGTGGCAGGGGGCGTGGTAGGCGACGGCGCCACCCGGCGTGCTCTTGAAGTCCTCGGCGAACAGGCCCGCCTGCCGGAGCTCCCACAGGTACTCCGAGAGGTCCCGCACCGCCTGCGCCACCTCCCGGGCGGTGGCGGCCAGCTCGGGGTCGGCGGGGTCGTCCAGGAGGAGGGGGTACTCCTCCCGCATCATCAGGGAGCAGGTGGGGTTGACCACGGCGATGCGGTACCCCGCCCGCACCCATGGCAGCAGCGCGCGCACGTTGCGGCGGGCCTTGGCCTGGGCCAGGGCCACGTCGCCGGCGTCCAGGGCCGGCATGCCGCAGCAGCTCACCTCGGGGCAGGCGACCCGGCAGCGGTTGTGGCGCAGCACCTCCAGCGCCGCCTCACCGACGGCGGGGTTGTTGTAGGTGACGAAGCAGGTGGCGAAGAGGACCACCCTGTGCTCCCCATCGGGGGTTTCCCCGGCCCCCCCGGTGAGGCGGCGAACGTGCTCGGCAAAGGTGGTGGCGGCAAAGGTGGGCAGCAGCTTGTCCCGGTGGATCCCGGCCACCGCTTCCATGGCCAGCCGGGCGGGCCGCAGCCGGTGGACCCAGTTGGCCAGGCGGGCGGTGCTGCACCCCACCCTGCCCAGGCGGTCGGGGTCGGCCAGCAGGCGGTCCCGCCAGGGGATCCCCTCCCGCCGGCGCCACACCGCCCGGGCCCGCTGCAGCAGGCGCGGGAAGTCCAGGCGGAACTCGTGCCCCTCCTTCTCGGTGTAGGGGCACTGGGTGTAGCACAGCTTGCACTGGCAGCACTCGTCCACCACCTGGCGGGCCACCGCGGCGGGCAGGGCGCGCACGTCCCCGTGGCGGTCCACCGCCGCGAACAGGGTGGGGAAGGAGTGGCAGTACTTGAAGCACATGCGGCAGGAGTGGCACAGCTCGAAGCTGCGGTCCAGCTCCCTCTGCAGCGCCCCCTCGTCCCAGTAGAGGGGCAGGTTGGGGTTGTAGGTCAACCCGTCGGTGGGCTGCACCGCCAGGGGCGCGTCGTGGGACTTCGGGTCGCTCATCCGAGCTCTCCTTCGGGGGCGGGGGAGGGTG
>JABRVY010000166.1:0-2969 GCA_039961755.1 Acidobacteriota bacterium
CGGTGGGGGTGGGGGGGCGTCTCTCGCGCCTGGCCTCGGCGCTGCGCGGCACGCTGGGGCGCCGCGCCGGCTCCCGGGAATTGCGCTTCACCCGCCTGGAGCTGAGCGCCGGGGAACCCCTCCCCTGCCACCTGGACGGCAACCCCCACGTCGTCTCGCCCCCGGGGGTGACGGTCGAGGTGCTGCCGGCCGCCCTGGAGGTCGTGGTTCCGCGCTAGCGCCCCTCACCACCCGCGACGGGCCCGCAGGCCGGCGATCTGCTCCAGAGCTTCCCTCCCCCGCTCGGCGTAGGTCTTGAGGAGGTCGTCGAGGACGATCTCGGTGCCGTCGCGGTCGAGCGCCGGCCGCGACCAGGCAGTCGGCGGCTGTGAGCGCAGCAGCCTGATCCAGCGCCCGTGCACCCCCCGCAGGATCCACATGGAGACGCTGATGGGCAGCTCGGTGTCGGGCATCGTCGCCCACGACTCGGCCACCCGGCCGTTCAGCGACGGCCGCTCCTCCGCCAGCACCGCCTTCATGCTGGCGTAGCCGTGGTAGTGCACGTCGGCCATGTGGTGGACCAGTTGCCGCAGCGACCACTGGCGAGGCTCCACGACCTCCTCGAGCTGTTCGTCGTTGAGGCCGCGCAGGGCCGACTCCAGGGCCATGGGCAGCCGCTCGATGGAAAGCAGGTACTCGTGGCGTTGCGCCTCGGTCAACATCCCTTCCACCTCCTGCACGGTACAGCCGCTCCGCCCGCCGCTTCGAGGTTCGGCAGTCCGCCTCCCCCGCCGGGCCGGGGGGCTGACCCTGCTACTCGCGAGATGATGGGAGATGATACTCCACCTTCCTGACGCCCGGGGAGGGGTCGGGGCCCTAGGGACGGGCGAGGGCGTAACCCAGCAGCTTGTACACCAGCTTGGCGGCGAGAAAGTCCGCCGCCACGTGGCCGGGGATGGGGGCCAGCTCCACCACGTCGAAGCCGACGATGCGCCGCGCCGCCGCCACCGCCCGCAGGATCTCGAGCGCCCGGTACCAGTCCAGGCCCCCCGGCTCGGGGGTGCCGGTGGCCGGCATGATGGCCGGGTCGAAGGCGTCCAGATCCACGGTGACGTACACGTCGTCGGGGAGGGCCGCCAGCACCCGGGGCAGCCAGGCGTCCAGCGGCTGGCGCACCGCCTCCTCGGCGAAGACGGTGCACACGCGCCCCTGGCGGATGAGCGCGTGTTCCTCGCCGGTCAAGGAGCGGATCCCCACCTGGGCGATGGGCACGCCGTCGTCCAGCAGGCGGTGCATAACGCAGGCGTGGTTGTGGGGTGAGCCCTCGAACTCCTGGCGGAGGTCGGCGTGGGCGTCCAGTTGCAGCACCCCCAGGTGAGGGTGGCGGGAGCGCACGGCGCGCACCAGCGGGGCGGTCACCGAGTGCTCGCCCCCCAGCCCGACGAGGAACCGCCCGGCCGCCACCTGCTCCTGGGCCGCCGCCTGGATGCGCGCCATGGTGGCCGCCGGGCCCGAGGTGTCCGGCACCACCGCCGGCAGGGTGGCGATGCCCACCCCCTCCCAGACCTCCCGCCCCAGCTCCTCGTCGTACGTCTCCAGGTGGGTGGAGGCCTCCAGGATGGCCAGCGGGCCGCGGCGTGCCCCGGGCTGGTAGGAGGTGGTGAGGTCGTAGGGGATGGGCAGGATGGCCACCCGCGCCTGCCCCGGCGGGTTGAGCTCTTCCGGCAGCCCGAGGAAGCTCAGGTAGGGGGCGTAGCGCTCCTCACTCACCGTGACGCTCCGCTCGCCTTCAGTCGAACAGCAGCACCGCCGCGGCGACCACGGTGGTCCACTTGCCGCCCGGCTTGACCACCGCCGACTGGGTGATGTTGCGAGTGGTCACGATCTTGCCGGAGATCCGCCAGAGCTGTCGCTTCTCGTCCCACGACTGGTCCTCGTCGAACTCCACCCCCAGGGTGGAGGCCAGCATGGAGGCCGCCAGGTCCTCGGCGTAGTCCCCCGCCTCCTTGGCGGTTTGCCCGAAGGAGTGGTGCTCGGAGAGGTAGCCGTACATGCGCTTGTCCCGGGGAATGGCGACGCCAATGGAGGCGGCGATCATGCGGTGCGCCTCGTTGGTCTCGGCGCGGCTCATCACCACGAAGGCGATCTGCCCCGGCTCCAGTTCGTTTTCGCCCCGCCGCCGGGAAATGATCTTGCAACCTGGTGGGTAGATGGACGATACCGACACCAGGTTCAAGGCGGCGATGCCGGCGTCGCGCAAGGCCAGCTCGAACGACTGCAGCTTCTCGCGGTGGATACCGTTGCCGCGAGTGAGGTACAGCTTCGTGGGCACGAGATTCGTTGGCATGATTACCTCCCCTGGTCCAGCCACACTCCCGCCAGGCGGGAATGCGGAGAGTAGGACGGTTTGCTCGTCAGTGCAACACGCCGGGGCGCACCCCGGGCGCTGAGCCGGCCTCCGTGTCCGCGACGGTGACCGTTTCCGTGTCCGCGTCCGTGCCCCTGGGTGCGCGGGCCTCCGGCCCGCTCTCACGGTCGGTGCGGCCTCCGACGGCCGGCCCGGTGTCCGTGTCCGTGCCCGTGACGGTGGCCGTGCCCGTGACGGTGGCCGTGCCCGTGACGGTGGCCGTGCCCCTGTCGGTGTCCGGTTTAGCGGGGGTGAGTCATCCGCCACAGCATGGCCCGCACCTCGTCGAGCAGCGAAAGCACCCGGGCGGCGGCTGAGCGGTCGATGGCCCCGGCGTCGGCGAGAAGGGTGAGGTGCACATGGAGCTCCCGGGCCGAACCGTAGGCCACCCGCCAGTGGTACAGGCGGTCCTGACCGGAGCGGCCCTGACCCTCGGCGACGTTGGCGGGCACCGACGCCGCCGCGCGGATCACCTGCTCGGCGATGGGCTTGAAGGGGGGCTTCACGGCTGCGGCGAGGGCGAGGGCCCCGGCGGCTGGTGGGCCTTCATGAACGAACGGGAGGAAACCATGCACGCCACACC
>JABRVY010000167.1:0-8919 GCA_039961755.1 Acidobacteriota bacterium
TGGTGGTGCATGCCACCGGCCGGGTGTACGCCGAGGTGTTCGCTCCTACGCTGGTGGTGGAGGAGGGGGGCGTGCTCGACGGGGTGGTTCACATGAACCGCGAGGGGGCTCTTGACAGCACTGGGAAGAAGGGTTAGCGTGAAATCGCTTTGATACTGAGACGCTCGGAGGGGCCCATGAAGCGCGCCGAGAAGTACTTCATTCAGTTTCTGCGGGACAATAATCAGAAAGTCACCAAGGAGCGTCTTCTCCTGCTCGCCGAGCTCTTCAACACCAGTGGTCACCTGGACGCCGACAGCTTGCTCTTCCAGCTTCGTAACCAGGGAAAGAAGGTCTCCCGGGCAACGATCTATCGCACCCTCGACTTGCTGGTGCAGGCCGGGCTCGCCCGCAAGTCTCGCCTGGGGCGCGAGCACTACGTCTACGAGCGCGTCACCCCGGGCCGCAGTCACCACCACATGGTGTGCACCTCGACCGGCAAGATCATCGAATTCTGGGATGCGGATGTCGACGAATCCCTGCGCCGCATTTGCCAGGAAAAGGGCTTCCGGCCCAGCTACATCTCCATCTCCATTCAGGGGGAGCTCATCAACGCCGGCGACGGCGAATAGGGCCCTCCTCCCGGCGCCAGGGCCAACCGCCATCCCCAACAACCACCAGTAACCTGAAAGCGCCACTCAGCCGGACGGCGCGCCTGTAAAGCATGCTTGACAAGTCGGCCAGGGGAGGTTACCCTCTCCCCAGGATGAGCCCCGCTCCCCCCTGGGGCCACACCCAGCGTGCCCGAGATCGCCGATCCCACCGCCTGCCGCAGCGCCGCCCCATCGGTACTCCTGGTGGGCAACCCGAACGTCGGTAAGAGCGTCGTCTTTGGAGCCCTGACCCGCCGCTACGTCACAGTTTCCAACTACCCTGGGACCACCGTGGAGGTCACTCGCGGTACAGCGCCGCATCTTCCCGGGCGACCCCAACTCATCGATACCCCGGGCACCAATTCCCTCACTCCCCAGTCCGAGGACGAGCAGGTCACGCGGGACCTCCTCCTCGCCGAGCCAGCCGCCGTCGTCGTGCAAGTGGGAGATACCAAGAATCTTCGCCGCACTCTTTACCTGACCGTGCAGCTGGCCGAGCTCAAGCGCCGCCAGATCCTTGTTCTCAACCTCCAGGACGAGGCCCGCGACCTCGGGGTACGGGTGGAGAGCTCGGAGCTGGCCCGCCTCCTGCAGATCCCGGTGATACCGGCCACCGCCACCCGCGGTACCGGGCTGGAGGCCATCGGTCGCCGCCTGGCCGAGGCGGCGGTCGCCTCTTGCCACGTGGCCTACCCCGCCAGCGTCGAGCGGGCGGCGACCGAGGTCGCCGCGTTGCTGCCCGAGGAGCTGGGCGAGCAGCGCCACGGGGTAGCGTTGATGCTGCTGGCCGGTGACCGTTCCCTGGCGGGCTGGCTGCACGGGCGGGTGAGCGAGGAGGGCCTGCTGGCCATTGGCAGGCGCCGCGCCGCCCTGGAGGCAGAACTGGGCACCCGCGCCGCCACGGTGATCGCCCGGGCTCGCCATCGCTTTGTCGCCCACCTGCTGCGCCAGGTCTTCCACCAGGATCGAGCCCTCGCCGGGTCGCTGAGGGACCGCCTGGGGGCCATTGCCATGCACCCCCTGTGGGGGGTTCCCATCCTCCTCCTGGTCCTCTTCCTGGCCTACGAATTTGTCGGTGTCTTCGGGGCGGGCACCCTGGTTGGGCTGGTGGAGGATGGGCTCTTCGGCGAGGTGATCAACCCCTGGGTGATGGCCCTGGTGGAGCGACTCGCCCCGTGGCAGTGGCTGCGGCAGCTGCTGGTGGGTCCCTACGGCATCGTCACCATGGCCATCACCTACGCCATCGGTATCGTCTTGCCGGTCGTCGGCACCTTCTTCATCTTCTTCGGCCTGATGGAGGATTCCGGGTATCTGCCGCGGCTGGCGGTGGTGATCAACCGAGTCTTTCGAGCCATGGGCCTCAACGGCAAGGCGGTCCTGCCCATGGTCCTGGGGCTGGGCTGCGACACCATGGCCACTCTCACCACCCGCATCCTCCCCAGCCGCAAGGAGAGGGTCGTCGTTACCCTGCTGCTGGCCCTGGGAGTGCCATGCTCGGCGCAGCTGGGCGTCATCCTGGCCATGCTGGCGTCGCTCTCACCGCTGGGCACCCTGATCTGGGTGGCCGTGGTGGCGGCGACGCTGTTCGGCGTCGGCTGGGCCGCTGCCCGACTGTTGCCCGGCCGCGGCTCCGACTTCCTCCTGGAGGTGCCTCCGCTGCGCATTCCCCGGCTGTCCAACATCATCATCAAGACGGCCGCGCGCACCGAGTGGTACCTCAAGGAAGCCGTGCCCCTCTTTATCCTGGGCACCCTGGTGCTGTTCCTCCTGGACGCCACCGGCGCGCTGCCCGTGGTGGAACGGGCCGCGCGCCCGCTGGTGGTCGGCCTGTTGGGGCTGCCGGAGCGGGCCGCAGACGCGTTCCTGATTGGCTTCCTGCGCCGCGACTACGGCGCCGCGGGCCTGTTCGTGCTTCGCCAGGAGGGCCTGCTGGATGGCGTCCAGGTGGTCGTCTCCCTGGTGGTGATCACCCTGTTCGTCCCCTGCATCGCCAACTTCTTCATGATGATCAAGGAGCGCGGCTGGAAAACCGCGGTCGCCATGGTGGCGTTTATCGTCCCCTTTGCCTTCACGGTGGGAGCAGCGGTGAACTTCGTCCTTCGCCTCACCGGGGTGAGCCTGTGAGCGGGGACCGCACCCTCACCTGCCCCCTCTGCGGCGGGAAGTTCCCCGAGCGGCACTCCTGCCCCTCCGGCTGCCCCCTGGCCAGGCACTGCCACACCGTCTGCTGTCCCCACTGCCACTACCGCTTTGCCATCCCCTCCGGCTTCAGCCGGTTGTTGGAGCGACTCCTGGGAAGGGAGGCGTCATGAAAGAGGGCGTGTCGATCCTGGGCCGCACCGCCGCGGCCGCCCGCGAGGAGGTTCTCGAGGAGCTGTGGACCAGCCACGAGGCGGGCGCGGCTCTCTCGGTTCCGGAGCTGGCTCGAACCATCCACGCCGGCGCCTCGGAGGGATGGGGCGGGGTGGTCCAGGAGCTGGTGGAGCAGGGCCTGGTGGAGGTTCAGGGGGACCTCCTGTCGCTCACCCCGGCAGGGATGGAACAGGCCCGGGCCGCCGCGCGCCGCCATCGCCTGGCCGAGGTGTTGTTCCATCAGGTGCTGGACCTTCCCATGGAAGAGACTGAACAGGAGGCCTGTCGCATCGAGCACGTCCTCTCGCCACAGGCCACCGAGGCGGTCTGCTCCTTCCTCGGTCACCCCCCCGCCTGTCCCCATGGCCGACCGATTCCCCCGGGAGAGTGCTGCCAGGGTCTTTCCCGGCGCCGCGTCGAGGCCCTGATATCCCGGTTGATCGATCTGGCCCCGGGCGAGCGCGGTCGGGTCGTGCTGCTCGCCCCCCGCCACCGGGAGCGGCTGCAACAGCTCACCGATCTGGGGGTGATGCCGGGAGCGGTGCTTCACCTCAGGCAGCGCAAGCCGTCCCTGGTGGTGGAGGTGGACCGCACCCTGCTGGCGCTCGAAGACGACATTGCCGAGGGGATTTACCTCCGTCCCCTGGTGGAGTGGTGAGATGAACCGCCAACACTCCCGTACCGATGAACCCGCCGCAACGCCCACCACCCGCCTGTGGCGGGCCTTCGAGGCCAACGAGATCACCCATTCAGGGGCTCACTACCTGCTGGCCGTGGCGGCCCTCGGTCGCAGCGGCACTGACCCGCGCGCCGCCGACGTCGCCCGCCATCTGGGCGTCAGCCGGGCCGCCGCATCCCTGCAGTTGCGATCCCTGCAAGAGGCGGGGCTGCTGGAGGTGGGACCATCCCAACGGCTGCACCTGACCCGGCGAGGGAGCGATCTGGTGGCGCGGGTGGCCGGCAAGCGGGAGGTGGTCCGCGTTTTCCTGGCCGAAATCCTTGACGTGAGCCAGGAAACCGCCACCGTGGACGCCTGCAAGGTGGAGCATCTCCTCTCCGAGGAAACCTCGGCGGCCCTCGTCCGCCTGATTCGCTTCCTGCGCTCCCCCCACCCGGCGGCGCGGGAAGCCCTCGAGGCCTTCCACGATACGGTGGCCGCCTGCCCCAACGACCGCCACTGCGACTTTTGCGAAAACACCTGCCTGCTGGCCCTGGGGCGCCGGCAGTGACGCGCTGCCCCGCCGCCCTCTGGTGAGCAAGCATGATGCCGTGGAACTCCTGCGCAGCCATCCTGCTCACATTGACTGCGACCTCGACTCCCTCTCCCTCGACCCCCACCGCCAGCCCCGCCTCTGTTCCTGCTCCCGTGACCATTCGGCGTCAGGTCGCAGCCATGGGGACGGTCCTGACCATGGACGTGGCGTCCTCCTCCCGGACGGCTGCCCTGGCGGCCAGCGAGGCCGCCGTACGTGCCGTTGCCGCCGTGGAGGCGCGGCTCTCCACCTGGCGACTCGATAGCGAGCTGGCGGCCCTCAACCGACACCCCGTCGGCCAGCCCTTTCCCCTTTCCCCGCAACTGGCAGCCGACCTGGAGCTCGCCGCCCAGCTGTGGCGACTCACCGGCGGCGCGTTCGACCCTGGCATCGGGGCGCTCCTGCAGGCCTGGGACGTGCGCGGGCCAGGCCGGCGCCCGAGCCGCCGGGAGCTGGCCGCCGCTCGCCGCGCCAGCGGCATGGCCCTCCTCGCCCTGGCTCGCGGGACCGCCGTCCGCCTCCACCCAGCGCTGCGACTGGAGGAAGGGGGGTTCGGCAAGGGCGTGGGCCTCGACGCCGCCCTCGAGGCCCTGCGCGGCGCCGGAGCGCTCGCTGCACTCCTGGATTTCGGTGGCCAGGTCGCCGTTCTGCCCGCCGCCGAGGGGTACGAGGTGGCCATCGCCCATCCCCACCACCGCACCCTGGAGGTGGGCCGTCTTCGCCTTCACCGCGGGTCTCTGGCCACCTCCGGCAACGGCCAGCGCCGCCGTGGTCGGCCGCACCTCTTCGACCCCCGCACTGGCAAGCCCGCGAAGGACTTCGGCTCGGTGTCGGTGTGGGCGCCCACCGCCGCCGAGGCCGACGCTCTGGCCACCGGCCTTTTCGTGCTGGGTCCCGAGGGCGCCCTGGCCTGGGCGGAGCGGTATCCGGCCTACGGCGTGTTGGTGGTGGAACTACGGGGAAACTCTTTTCGCCTGCGCGCCTCCCCGGCGCTGGCGGCGGGCAGGCTGCCGGCCACCGTCGTCCCCGTGATCAATCAACCCACGTCCCCTCCAGAGAAACTCGGGAGTCCTGGCGGCACTTGGTGACGTCATGGCCTCTCGCGAGTTTCATCCCTCGCTGGTCGGGCTCCACCCGGTGGGCAACTTGAGAGGAGGAGAACCATGCGTCAAACGATAGCCTTTGTCCTGCTGATCTTCAGTGTTCTCCAGGTGAGCGCCCTCACCACCGAGGAGCGTCTGGCCGAACTGGAGCGCCAGCTCGCCGCCCTGCGGGCCGCCCTCGCCGACAGGGAGGGGCAGGACCTGACGGAGCTGCGGCGGCAACTGCAGGCGTTGGCCGAGGAGGTGGAGCGGCTGCGATCCGGCGAGGGGGCGGCGCGGCCCGCCGAGGAGGCCAAAAGCTGGGGCCTGGCGCCCTCCGCCGCCAAGGTGTATGGGGTGGAGGGCGGCGTCTCCCTGGGAGGGTACGGGGAGATGATCTACCAGGACCCCGCCGCACGACGGCAGGACGGCGCTCCGTCCGGCCGCCGGGCGGAGGTGGACTTCTGGCGGGCGGTCGTGTACCTGGGGTACAAGTTCGACGAGCGCTTCCTCCTCAACACCGAAATCGAGTACGAGCACGGCACCACCTCCGGCGGGGTCGGGGAAGTGAGCGTGGAGTTCGCCTACCTTGATTACCTCTGGCGCCCCCAGCTCAACCTGCGGGGGGGCATGGTGCTGCTGCCGGTGGGCCTCATCAACGAGTTGCACGAGCCCACGGTGTTCCACGGGGCGTTGCGCCCGGCGGTGGAACGGGCCATCATCCCCTCCACCTGGCGGGAAAACGGCGTCGGCGTGTTCGGCGAGGTGGGCCCCCTGGAGTACCGGGCCTACCTGGTCAACGGTATGGACGCTTCCAAGTTCTCCGCCGCCGGCTGGCGGGGCGGACGGCAGAAGGGAGCCAGGGCGACGGCGGAGGATCTCGCCTGGGTGGCGCGGGTGGATTACGTGGGCACTCCGGGGCTGCTGCTCGGGGGCTCCCTCTACACCGGGGGCGCGGCGCAGGACCGCCCTGCCTTCCTGGCAGCCGGGGCCGATCCCCGCACCACCCTCGTCGAGACCCACCTGGACTGGCGCTGGCGGGCCCTGTCGTTGCGGGCCCTGACCGTCCGTGGGCGCCTGTCCGACGGCGCCGCCGCCAACCGCGCCCTCGGCCTCAGCGGGGCCAATTCCCTGGGGTCGCGCCTGGAAGGGTGGTATGTGGAGGCAGCCTGGGACCTGCTGCCCGGCCGGGCGGCGCTGGAACCCTTTGGCCGCTGGGAGGAGCTCGACACCCAGGCCCGCGTGCCCGCCGGTTTTGCCGCCAACCCCGCCAACGACCAACGCATCCTCACCCTGGGGGTGAGCTTCAAGCCCATCCCCCAGATCGTCCTCAAGGGGGACTGGCAGCGCGTCGAGACCCGCGCGAGGACGGGTATCAACGCCTTCAATCTGGGGCTCGGTTATGTCTTCTAGCAGAACCTTCCTCCTGGCGGTGGCGGGGATCGCAGTGGCAGCTTCCTCCCTCGCCGCTCAATTGCTCTCGCTGGAGGAGGCGCTGGCCCTGGCCTTTCCCCGGGCGCAGGTGCAGCGGCGGCCCCTCTTCCTCACCGACGAGCAACGCCACCAGGTGCGTCGTCTGGCCGGTACGCCGCCGGCCTCGGGCATGGTGATGCGCTACGAGGCCGTGCGCGAGGGCCAGCTGGTGGGCGTTGCCTACACCGACACCCACCGGGTCCGAACCCTGGGCGCCACCCTGCTGGTGGCCTTGACCCCTGAGGGGGCGGTCACGCGGGTCGAGCTGCTGTCGTTTGCCGAGCCGAAGGAGTATGTCCCTCGTCCGGAGTGGTACGGGCAGCTCCACGGCCGCCGCCTGGATGGGGAGCTGGCTCTCAAGCGGGGCGTGCGTCCGGTGGCCGGCGCCACCCTGACGGCCACCGCCACCGTGGAGGCGGTGCGCCGGGTCTTGGCGATTCACACCGTTGTCGGGCCGCCACGGCATGAGTGAGCTGGTTACCTTCCCGCCCCCGGTGCGCCGCCTCTTGGGGGTCGCCAGCGGTCTGGTGGGGGGAAGCGGCCTGGCGTACGGGGTTCTGCGGTACCTGTGGCCGCCAGGCGACCCCGACGCGGTGGTCAATCACCCCTGGCAGCCACACCTGCAGCACTTCCATGTGCTGCTGGCTCCTCTCCTGGCCTTCGCCCTGGGCGCCGTGTGGGTGGCCCACGTGTGGCCCGCCCGCCGGCAGCCGGAGCGGGCGGTCAGCGGTGTACTGGCATGGTGGCTGGCGGTAGTGATGGTGCTCTCCGGGGTGCTGGTGCAGGTGGTGGCCCATCCCACTTGGCGTGCGCTAGCCGGATGGGGGCACACAGGGGCCGGGGTGGCGTGGCTTCTCACTCTGCTGCTGCACCGCCGTCGGCGGGAACGAACGCCACCTTGAGGAAGCGCCGCTTGCCCACCTGCAGCAGGTAGGAGGTGCCGGCGGTGGTGGGAAGCGTGGCCCGCCCATCCTGCACCACCTCGCCGTTCACCTTCACCCCCCCCTGGGCGATGAGCCGGCGGGCCTCCGAGTTGGAAGGGGCAAGCCCCTGGGAGACAAGCAATTCAACCACGCCGACAGAGTTCCCCGTAGCCCCAAGCCGTCGCACCTCGATCTCCTCGGGGATCTCCCGCCGCTGGTGGACCTGGCGAAAGTGGGCCTCGGCCGCCGCCGCTGCTGGCTCCCCGTGAAAGTCCGCGGTGATGGTGCGGGCCAGCTCGAACTTCACCTCCATGGGATGCCGGGAGCCCTCGCCCACCTGCCGCTGCAGCGCCGCCACCTCTCCCGGGGCAAGGTCGGTCAAGAGCGTCCAGTAGCGCCACATCAGGGTGTCCGAGATGGACATGAGCTTGCCGAACATCTCCTCCGGGGGGTCCTCCACCGCCACGTAGTTGCCCAGGGACTTGGACATCTTTTCGACGCCGTCCAACCCCTCCAGCAGCGGCACGGTCATGACGATCTGCGGCGCCAGCCCCAGCTTGCCCATGAGGTCGCGCCCCACCAGCAGATTGAAGAGCTGGTCGGTCCCCCCCAGCTCCACGTCAGCAGCGAGGGCCACCGAATCGTAGGCCTGGGCCACCGGGTAGAGCAGCTCGTGCAGGGCGATGGGCTCCCCGCCCGCCAGGCGCCGGGAGAAGTCATCCCGCTCCAGCATCTGGGCGAGCGTCACCCGGGCGGTGAGCCGGATCCAGTCTTCCGAGGTGAGCGCACCGAGCCACCGGGAGTTGAAGTCCACCACGGTGGTGGCCGGATCCAGGAGCTTGAAGATTTGTCGCTTGTAGGTTTCCGCGTTGGCCAGGACCTGCTCGCGGGTGAGTTGCGGCCGGGTCGTCTTCTTTCCCGTGGGGTCCCCGATCATCCCGGTGAAATCCCCGATCAGGAACACCACCCGGTGGCCCAACTGCTGAAAGTGGCGCATCTTGCGGATCAGCACCGTGTGGCCCAGGTGCAGGTCCGGCGCCGAGGGGTCAAACCCCACCTTTACGGTCAGTCCTCGCCCCTCGCCCTGCGCCCGCCGCAGGCGTTCCTCCAGGTCCTCCGCCCGCACCACCTCCACGCACCCTTTCAGCAGCAGCTCCATCTGCTCCTTGACCGGACTCACCATCAGCTCCCTCCCCCCGCCCCG
>JABRVY010000168.1:0-2670 GCA_039961755.1 Acidobacteriota bacterium
CCCCTCGCAGGGCGCACACGCTCCCCTTCCGTCGCTGCCACACCCCGCCCCGGGTCGCGTAACGCCGCCCGATCCCTTCGGCGGCGAGCACCACCTCACTCGCCACTGGCGCACTCCTCGCCGGCGTGGAGAAAGCAGCGCACCTGCCGCCCCGGCGTGACCTCCACCAGCGCCGGGTGGGCCGCTCTGCAGCTCGGCAGGGCATGCTCGCAGCGCTCCACGAATCGGCATCGGCCGCCCCACCCGGCCGGCGCCGGCACCTCGCCGGGGATGGCGGCGAGCCGAGCACCGCTCCCATTGCCCTCCCGGCGTGGCAGCAGCACCGCGCAGCGCAGCAAGGCCTGAGTGTAAGGATGCAAGGGAGCGGCCAGGAGTTCCTCGGTCCTGGCCGACTCCACGGTTTCCCCGGCGTACATCACCACCACGCGGTCAGTTGCCTGCGCGGCCAGTGAGAGATCGTGGGTGATGACCAGCATCGCCAGCGCGCGATCCTCCCGCAGCCGCCCGATGAGCTCCAGAAGTCGCTGTCTCGCCAGAGGATCCAGCGCCGAGCTGGGTTCGTCCAGGACCAGCAGGCGCGGATCCCCTGAAAGCGCCGCCGCCAGCAGCGCCCGCTGTCTCTGCCCCCCCGACAGCTGATGGGGGTAGGCGGCGGCCAGCGCCTCGGCGTCCTCCAGCCCCACCTCTCGCAAGAGGCGTACCGCTTCGCTGCGGGCACGCTGGCGCCGCCACCCGTAGCGCAGCACCCCGGCCTCCGCCACCTGGGTGCCAACCCTCAAGAGCGGGTTGAACGCCGAGGATGGATCCTGGAAGACGTACCCCACCATGGCGCCACGTAGCTGCTGCAGCTCCTGCTCCGCCAGCCCTCGCACATCGTGGCCCGCCACCTCCACTCGCCCGCCCACGATCCTGCCCGGCTCCGGCAGCAGATTCACGAGGGAGAGCGCCGAGAGCGTCTTCCCGCACCCCGATTCCCCCACCAGGGCGACGCTCTCACCCTCCGCCACGGCGAAGTCGGCGCCGCGCACCACCCGCAGCACCTCCCCGCGGCGACGCGGAAAACCCACCTCCAGCGCCTGCACGGCCGCGAGCAGCCCCATGCGCGCATTCTACACACCGCGGGTACCTGGTATAGCCTTCTTTCCTTTTTTCGATCTTCGGCGTCTCCAGCGGTTCGTTCTGCCCCCTCATTGCCTCCGCGGGGGGTGAGGGTGCAGCAAAGAGGCCCCGAGGGCACCGAGGAGGAGGAAGACCGAGGTTCTTCGCTCTCTGTGCCTCTGTGGTGAAGGGAGCGGAGACCCGCGGTTGCAAGGCTGATATCGCCGATTTTCACACCGCCGATCGCTGGCGGCGTTCTGTCTCTTTGCAGAGCAGTTACCCGCGACGGGCCACGAGGCGGACTACCCATTTGGGGCCGCGATGGCGGGGGCTGTCGTCGCCACTGACCAGGCGGTCCTCGTACCAGACAACCCGCAGTGACGGCGCCCCTCCGCCGGGGAAGGCGACCAGTTCGATGAGCTCGTTAGGGCGCCAGAGCAGCTCGGGATCCTGGGGACCGCCCGAGGAACGTCCCAGCTGTTCCCGGGCAAACCCCTCCACCAGTAACGCCCCCCCTGGACGCAGCATCGTCGCGGCCGCTGCCACCAGGGCGCGGGAGTGGTAGTTGACCACCAGAATGAGGTCCCACCGGGCCGCGCCCGGGCACAGTGGCCAGTGGTCGGTGTCGGCCACCACCAGGGCCAGGGGGCGGCACTCCTGCGCCGCTCGCCGCCGCGCCGTCGCCACCCCCGCCACCGCCACGTCCACCAACGTCACCTGCCACCCCCGCGCAGCCAGAAAGAGGGCGTTGCGCCCCTCACCTCCGGCGACGTCCAGGCACCTCCCCGGCGCAGGCAGCAGCGGCAGGGCGCGTACCACGAAGGGCGATGGCTCCCGTCCGTAAAACGGCTGCTCCGCCGCCTGCCGATAGCGTTGCTCCCACTTGGCTCGCTCGTCCACTCCGTTCTCCCGCCCCCTGATTATCCCCGAACAGTGGCCCCGAGGTCAGGCGGGCGACTACCATGACACCTGGAGGGTCGCGCCGTGAACGACGAGCTGCTGCAGCGGGCCCGAGGCATCCGCGCCCTGGCCCTGGACGTGGACGGGGTGCTCACCGATGCCAGCCTTCACTACGGGCGCGGCGGCGAGGCGCTCAAGACCTTCTCGGCGCGGGATGGCTTCGGCATCAAGGCGGCGCAGCTGGAGGGCATCGCCATTGCCGTCCTGTCCGGCCGGGTGGCGCCGCCCCTGAAGGCTCGCCTGGCCGACCTCGGCATCCCCGCCCGTCTGGTCATCCAGGGCAGCCTGGACAAGGGGCGGGACATCGCCACCCTGGCCCGGCGCCTGGGTCTCACCCTGGCGGAGCTGGCCTTCCTCGGCGACGACATTCCGGACCTCCCCGCCCTGGCGCTGGTGGGCCTCGCGGTGTGTCCGGCGGACGCGGCAGCGGAAGTTCGCAGCCGTTGCCACCTGGTCACCCGGGCGAGGGGAGGCCGGGGGGCGGTGCGTGAGGCCGTGGAGGTCATCCTCGCCGCCCAGGGGCGGTGGGAGGCTCTGGTGCAACGCTGGGCGGCGGGGGAAGTGCCCGAGAAATTCGGCGCTGCCGCCCAGCGTTGCACCAGAGCCTCCCAC